>DATEDS010000340.1:0-16316 GCA_035281565.1 Gemmatimonadota bacterium | reverse complement strand
CGAACACGAAAAGGATCCCGATGTTGAGGTTGGCGACCTGCATGGAGATCGCGCGACCGCCGATTTCGAGCGTGTCCGCGAACGGGATCACGGCGAACGTGGTGGCCGCCGGGATCAGCAGCAGGAGCGGAGCCAGCAGGTAGAACTTCCGGTTGGCGTGCGCCGGGATGTAGTCCTCCTTCCACATGAACTTGACGACGTCGGCGAGCGGCTGGACCAGCCCGAACAGCGTGAACCCCGCGATGTTCACGCGATTCGGGCCGAGCCGGTGCTGGATGAAGGCGCTTCCCCGTCGCTCGGCCCAGACGAGCACGGGAACGGTGTTGAGGACCAGGAAGAAGACGACAAGCGCCTTCAGGATCGAGATGGCGAGCCCGGTCCAGTCCATCAGCGAGCCTCCGGCGGCTTCCCGACCGGCATCAGGTGATTACCGGAGCCCGCACTCCGGGATTCGGGTTTCTGCCGATCGGTGGCATCGCCCCCTTCTCCCATCCCTTCAGCCAGGCCCCCCGATCGCCCAGCCGCTCGTACGAAAGGCCGTTGAACGCGGGCACCTCGCCGGCCAGCCGCTCGAAGGCCGCGGCAGCGTCAGGGGGGGCCTCCGTCCCGTCGAGCCGCGCCCGGATCGCCGCGAAGACGCTCCACGCCGGCCGGCTCTCCTCGTAGCCCGAGACACACGGCCAGAACCGCTGCACCCGACCCGCGTGGTTGGTGAACGTCCCCTCGCATTCCAGGTGTACGCGGGTCGGCAGCATGAGGTCGACCCGCTCGCTCATCCCGGCCTGGCGAGGCCCGACGAAACACGAGCAGGACACCGCGTCGAGCGCCTCCCGGCCCGCCTCGCCGAGCTCTTCGGCGGTCCAGTGACAGACGATCAAGGCGCCGATCTCCCCCGTCGTCACGGCTTCCAGGATCGCGCCGACCCCGCTCTCGCCGCTCTCCCCCAGGCCCAGGATCTCCAGCGCCCCGCGGGTGTTGGGGTTCGGGTCCTCCCGGATGAGGATCCCGTCCGTGAGCCGGTCGACACCTCTCCAGGAGTCGTCGACGCGGAAGTCGATCCGGCGCCCTCCCGCCGCCTCGACCAGCTTCCGGAGCTGGTGCAGATCCTCGTTCGACAAGCGGGGGTGGGCGATCGCGGCGACACGCCCGCCCAGGTCCGCGATCGCGCGCGCGGCTTCCTCGATCGCCGCCGACCACGGGATCTCCGTTCGCGATCCGCCCGGCCGCGCGCTCGGGCGAACGAGGCGGTCCCGCGTGTCGGCCAGGCGAGCGTAGGAACGCCGGCCCCGATCGCACATCCAGGAGTCGTTCACGTCGTCGTTGTAGCGCGGGCGGTAGCGATAGACGACGTCCTCGGACTGCTCGGCGTAGATGTTGCAGCCCGTGGAGCACTCGGGACAGACCGACCGGGAGCTGCTCAGATAGTAGACCCGCTTCCGGAACCGGAAGTCGTTGGAGGTCAGCGCTCCCACCGGGCAGATGTCGGTGTAGTTGAGCGCGTAGGCGGTCGACACGGGCCGGTTCTCGAAAGTCATGATCTCGGAGTGGTCGCTGCGATCGGCGATCACGAAGTCCCCCGTGCCGGCGATCTCCTCGCCGAACCGCACACAACGCGAGCACAGGACACACCGCTCGGCGTCGATCGTGATCGGGCCGACGTCCTTGACCTTGTCCTTGGCGATTCGACGGATCGGGAGCGGTTCGTACTTCCCCACCTCGAGGTAGTACTTCTGGAGGTAGCACTCACCGACCTGGTCGCAGACCGGACAATCCAGCGGGTGGTTCTTGAACTCGAACTCCAGAACCCCCGCCACCGCTTCCTTGACCTTCGGCGTGTCGAAGCGGACCACCATGCCGTCGGCGGCCGCTATGGAGCACGAGGTCTGGAGCTTCGCCTGTCCCTCGACCTCGCAAAGACACATCCGGCAGTTGGCCGGGATCGACAGGTCACGGTGATAGCAGAAGTGAGGCGGCGTGTAACCGGCCGCCTCCGAGGCCTGGAAGACCGTCGACCCCGCGGGAACCCGGACCGCCACGTCGTCGATGGTGAGGGCGATCGTCCCCACGCCCTCCTGCGGCTCGCCCCGCTCGACCGCGGCCGCCGGCGGCAGGATCGACACCAGGTCGACCGGGCGCCGCCTCCCACCGCCGTAGGCGGTGTCCTTCTCGGTGCCGACGTTGCGCCTCACGTCACGATGCCCTGGGCAGGATGTGATCGACCTTGGCGACCTCGGCCGCCAGCTGGTCGAGTTCAACCGGTTCGCCCATGAAGGCCGCGAAGTCTTCCGGATACTTCTTGATGAAGGCCACGGTCGGCCAGGCCAGCGCGTCGGCCAGCGCGCAGATCGTCTTGCCGGCCATGGCGTCGGCGATCCAGAGCGGCTTCACGAGCTCCGCCCGGCTCGCCGCCCCGGCCCTGACCCGCCTCAGGAGCTGCTCGATCCAGCCGCAACCCTCCCGGCACGGCGTACATTGGCCGCACGACTCGTGCATGTAGAAGTGGGCGAGGTTCAGCAGGCAGTCGACGGCCGAGACGTTGTCGCCGATCACGATGAAGCCACCCGACCCCACCAGGCTGCCCCGCTCCCTGAGCCCCTCGTAGTCCATGCGGGCCCCCACGCACTCGTCCGGCGTCATGACCGGCACCGAGGAGCCCCCCGGGATGATCCCCTTCAGCCCGACCCCCTCCATGAGGCCGCCGCACTGCTCTTCCAGGAAACCCATCATCTCGACGCCCAGCTCGACCTCGTACACACCCGGCCGGTTGATGGGACCCGAGCAGGACCAGAGCTTCGTCCCCTTCGAGCGCTCGGTACCGTACTGCGCGTAGGCCGCGCCGCCGTTCTCGAGGATCCACGGGACGACGGCCAGCGTCTCGGTGTTGTTGATCACCGTCGGGCATCGGAACAGCCCCTCCACCGCCGGGAACGGCGGCTTGTTTCGCGGCATCGCCTTCTTGCCCTCCAGCGACTCCAGGAGACCTGTCTCCTCGCCGGCGATGTACGCGCCGGCGCCATAGTGGACCACGATGTCGAGATCGTATTCGGAGCCGAAGATCCCGCGGCCCAGGTAGCCCGCCGCGTACGCCTCGTCGAGTGCCGCCCGGAAGATCTGGATCGGGTACGAGAACTCGCCGCGGAAGTAGTTGAACGCGAGGTGACAATCGATCGCGATCGCCGCGATGATCATCCCCTCGATCACGGCGTGCGGATCGTTCTCGAGGAGCCAACGGTCCTTGAAGGTGCCGGGCTCCGACTCGTCCGAGTTGCAGACGAGGTACTTGGGCTTCTCGCTCTCGCGCGGGGTGAACGACCACTTGGTTCCGGTCGGGAAACCGGCCCCGCCACGCCCCCTGAGACCCGACGCCTTGACCTCGTCGATGATCTTCGCGGGGTCCATGCCGAGGGCCTTCCGGACGGCCCGGTAGCCACCCGTGCGCTCGTACACCTCGAGCCGCCGGCTCTCCCCGGGATGGTCGAGCCCGCGCTGCATGAGGATCCGGGGAGCGCCCACCTTACGGCGCCCCTGCCCCGGACGGCCCGATCCCGCCCGTCGCGACCGCCCCGGGGGCCATCCGTGCGTACGTCTCGGCGTCCGGCCGCTCGTAGATCACCGGTCGGACGTCGTCGGGGTCCGAGTCGGTGCCGCGCAGCCCCTCCAGCAGCGCGTCGACCCTCTCCGGCGTCAGGTGTTCGTAGAACTTGAAGTTGCACTGCAGCATCGGGCCGGTTCCGCACGAGGCGAGACATTCGACCTCCTGGAGCGTGAAGAAGCCGTCCTCGGTGGTCTGGCCCGGCTCCACGCCGAGCCGTTCGCGGAGGTGGTCGATGATCCGGCGGGCTCCCATCAGCTCGCACGACAGGGTCCGGCATACCTGCAGTTTGTACTTCCCCACCGGCCGATCGTCGAACATGGTGTAGAACCGGACCACGCTCTGCACGGTCGCCGCGGTGCACTCCAGCTTCCGCGCGACCCACTCCATGGCGTCGGCGGAGATCCATCCCTTCTCCCCCTGAACGACCCACAGGACCGGCAGCATGGCGGCCTGTCTCTCCGGATACCGCCGGACGATCTCGTCCACCCGCCGCTCGTTCTCCGGCGTCAGCGCGAACCCGTCGCGCCCCGTGTGCCGTGCCTCAGCCATGGTATCCGATCAGGTTGTCGTGGTTGAAGATGAGGACCAAAAAAACGACGACGGGTCATCTGGACCGCTCAGAATGGTCGAGCTCGAGGCGCGCGACCGAGGACGCCCGAGGCGTACGTGGTCTGTACGCCGCAGGGCGGCCGAGGGAGCGCAACGAAGAGATCGGCCATTCTCAGCGGTCCAGCTCCCCGGCGATGATGTTGAGGCTGCCCATGATGGCTACTATATCCGACACCATGTGCCCCTCCAGCGTCGGCCCGATGTTCTGGTAGATCGCGAAGCACGGCGCACGGCAGTGCACCCGGTACGGACGGCCGCCGCCGTCGCTGACCAGGTAGAAGCCGAGCTCGCCGTTACCGCCCTCGGTGTACGAGTAGACCTCCCCGGCCGGGACCTGGATCCCCTCGAAGGTCAGCTTGAAGTGGGCCACCATCCCCTCGATCGTGTTGTACACGGCGTCCTTGGGCGGGGGAGCGATGCCCCAGTCATCGACGTTGACGGGACCGTCGGGAAGGTCGTCCAGCGCCTGCTCGATGATCCTGAGGCTCTGCCGCATCTCCTCCATCCGGACCAGGTAGCGGTCGTACACGTCCCCCGTCGTCCCGACCGGGACCTGCCAGTCGAACTGGTCGTAGTCGTAGTACGGGTGGGCCCGGCGGACGTCGTACGAGACGCCGGCCGCCCGCAGGCAGGGGCCGGTCCATCCCCAGTCCACGGCCTCCTCGCCGCTGATCGGGTGCACGCCCCGCGTGCGGTCCACGAAGATCCGGTTCCTGGTGATCAACCGGTCGACATCGTCGATGTAACGCGGGAGCGTCTCGAGCAGCCCCCACGCTTCCTCCTCGAAGGTGTCGTGCACGTCGCGCATGAGCCCGCCGACCCGTCCGTAGGCGACCATCATCCGTGCGCCGGAAACGTGCTCCAGGAGCGAGTAGACCTCCTCCCGTCCACGGAAGAAGTACCAGAAGTTGGTGAGCGCGCCGAGGTCGACGAGGTTCGTCCCGATGCAGACGAAATGGTCCATGATCCGCGAGAACTCGCCGAGGATGACCCGGATCCGCTGCGCACGCGGCGGGATCTCGATGCCCAGCAGCTTCTCCACCGCCATCGCGAAGCCGACGTTGTTCAGGAACGGGCTCATGTAGTTGAGACGATCGGTGTACGGGAAGATCTCCTGCCAGCGGTGGGTCTCGCTCATCTTCTCGAAGCAGCGATGCAGATAGCCGATCTCGGGGATGGCCTTGACGATCGTCTCGCCGTCCAGCCAGCACTTGATCCGGAAGGTGCCGTGCATGGCCGGATGGCTGGGTCCGATGTTGATGACCAGGAGCTCCTCGGCGAGCGGATCCTGGGTCAGTTCGTCCAGCTCGTCGCCGGCGAACCGCTCGATCGAGACCCGGCCGGCGCGGCGAGCCGCGGGTCGTGCTCCGGCGTGGGCGGCGGGGGCCGTGCCGGTCGGATGGGGCTGCCCGTGCTGCTCCGTCACGGGCGTGGTCCTCGGCATCTCCTCCGGCGTGATGACGGCGTCCTTGAAGACCATGCTCCCTTTCGTCAGTCGCTGAAGGCGCGCTCTGCCCGCGCCCGTACGCGCTCCATCTCCGCCGGCGAGATCTCGTTGACCAGATCGTCGGGGCGGACGAGCCGCCAGCGCAGATCGGCCGGATAGTCCTTCCGGAGCGCGTGACCCTGGAAATCGTGGTGGCAGAGGATCCGCTTCATGTTGGGATGGCCCTCGAAACGGATGCCGAACATGTCGTAGACCTCGCGCTCGAACCAGTCGGCCGCCTTCCACACATCGGTCGCGGTGGCGACCACCGGATCGTCCTCCGGGACGCCCACCTTGATCCGCACCCGCTTGCCGGTCGTCAGCGAATACAGGTGGTAGACGACCGCGAAGCGCGGGTCGCCTCCCAGGGGCTTGTAGTCGACCGCGGTCAGGTCCATGCAGAAGTCGAACTTCAGCCCGTCATCGTGCTTGCAGAAGGCCAGGAGCTCGTGCAGCCGGTCGCGGGAAACCCAGACGGTCAGGTCGCCGTGGTCGTCCTGGATGCGCTGGACGGCGTCGGGAAACCTCTCCCGCAGGCGATCGGCCACGAACTGCGCCATCTAGGTGCCCACCAGCTCGTGGCGCTCGGCCTCGGCCGCCCGCCGCTCGGCCCGGATCTCCTGGAAGCGGGAGGGCTCCCCGCGCTGGATCTTCTCCTGGAGCTTGATGATGCCGTAGATGAGCCCCTCCGGCGTGGGGGGACAGCCGGGGACGTAGATGTCCACCGGCACCAGCTCGTCGATCCCCTGCATTACGTGGTAGGCGCGGTAAAAGCCTCCCGAGGAGGCGCAGACCCCCATCGAGATCACCCATTTCGGCTCGCACATCTGCTCGTAGATGAGCTTGAGGATCGGCGCCTGCTTGTCCACGACCGTGCCGGCCACGATCATCATGTCGCTCTGCCGCGGGCTGAACCGCACGACCTCGGCGCCGAAGCGCGCCAGGTCGTAGTGCGACGAGACCACTGACATGAACTCGATCGCGCAGCAGGCCGTACCGAACGGGAGCGGCCAGAGGGAGCCCGCTCGGGCCCAGTTGACCATCTTCTCGATGCGGGTCGTGAAGACGCTCTTGGGCGTCGCCTCGACCGGCCATCCGCCGGGGTCGCCGCCGGGATGGGCCAGGTCGTCCTTCAGTCCCATTCCAGCGCCCCCTTCCGCCACTCGTAGACGAGCCCGACCGTGAGGATCAACAGGAAGGCCATCGCCGCGAGGACCCCGAAGCCGCCCAGCGGGTCGAACATCACCGCCCACGGGAAGAGGAACACGATCTCGACGTCGAAGAGGATGAACAGCATGGCCACGACGTAGAACTTCACGTGGAACCGCTGCCGCGCGTCCCCGGTCGGCACGAGGCCCGACTCGTAGGCGGAGTCGTGGAGGGGCTCGCGGCGGGTCCGCGGGCCCATCAGGTGACCCAGCACGATCATGGCGACGCCTACGACCAGCCCCAGGAAGGCGAGAAAGACGACCGGCAGGTACTCGACCAGCATCGCGGCGGCAATATAATTGTGAAAAGATTCACAATGCCAACGAAGCGCGCCGCGCTGGCCCGTCGAGCCGGCGGACCACAGCTTGCAGCCCCGTGACGGACGTTCCCTCCTCCCTGCCGGGACGGACCGCCGGGCTCGCCGAGAGGTGGCTGGCGGGTCTCTCCGAGCGGCCGGTCGGCGCCCGCGCCGGGCTGGCCGACCTGCGTGCCACGCTGGCCGGGCCCCTGCCCGAACGCGGGACGAGCCCGGAGGAGGTCGTCCTGGAGCTCGCCCGGGACGCCGACCCCGGTCTCGTCGCGAGCGCCGGTCCGCGCTTCTTCGGGTTCGTGATCGGGGGCTCCCACCCGGCCGCTCTGGGCGCCGACTGGCTCGTCTCGGCCTGGGACCAGAACCCGGGGCTCTACGCGGCCAGTCCGGCGGTCGCCGTCATCGAGGAGACGGCCGCGCGATGGGTGCTGGAGCTCCTCTCACTCCCGCCTACGGCCAGCGTCGGCTTCGTGACCGGGGCCCACATGGCCAACTTCACAGCGCTCGCGGCGGCCCGCCACGAGGTCCTGCGGCGGGCGGGCTGGGACGTCGAGGAGTGGGGCCTGGAAGGCGCCCCCTCGCTCCACCTCCTGGTCGGGGCCGAGGCCCACGTCTCGATCGCCGGCGCGGTTCGCCTCCTCGGCTTCGGCGCGGGGCGGATCCGGACGATCCCGGCCGACGGCCAGGGTCGAATGCGGCCCGGGCCGCTGGCAGAGGCGCTGAAGGGGGCGCCGGGATCGGTGATCGTGGTCGCCCAGGCGGGGAACGTCAACAGCGGCGCCTTCGATCCGCTCGACGAGATCGCCGACCTGACGGCCGAGCGGGGCGCCTGGCTCCACATCGACGGCGCGTTCGGGCTGTGGGCCGCGGTCTCCGACAGCCTGCGACCGCTGGTGGCGGGAGCCGGGCGCGCGGACTCGTGGGCCACGGATGCCCACAAGTGGCTCAACGTGCCGTACGACTGCGGGATCGTGGCGGTCGCCCATCCCGCCGCCCACCGGGCCGCCATGGGGCTGGACGCCTCCTACCTGGGCGGCCGCGAGGACGAGCGCCGTGACGGGCAGGACTGGGTGCCGGAGCTCAGCCGGCGCGGGCGCGGCGTTCCCGTCTACGCGGTCATCCGGGCGTTGGGCCGGGAGGGGATCGCCGAGCTGGTCGAGCGCTCGTGCCGGCTCGCCCGGCGCATGGCCGCGGCGCTGGACGGTCGGGCCGGCGCCCGGGTCGTCAACGAGGTCGTTCTCAACCAGGTCCTGGTCCGGTTCGAGCCGCCGGGCGGCGGCGATGCGAACGGCTTCACCCGCGAGGTGATCGCACGGGTCCAGGCCGACGGGACCTGCTGGCTGGGGGGCGCCCGGTGGCACGGGATCGAGGTGATGCGGATCTCGATCGTGAACTGGTCGACCACCGAGGCCGACATCGACCGGTCGGCGGACGCGATCCTCCGCTGCGCGGCGGGCGGTTAGGTCTTCTCCGGGAGGAACTCCAGCGCCGCCGAGTTGAGGCAATACCTGAGCCCGGTCGGCGGCGGCCCGTCAGGAAACACGTGCCCGAGGTGCCCGTCGCAGCGGCGGCACCGGATCTCGATCCTGGTCATGCCGTGGCTCCGGTCCTCGATCCGGGCGACGTGGTCGGGGTCGATCGGCTGGAAGAAGCTCGGCCAGCCCGTCCCCGACTCGAACTTGGTCCCCGACTGGAAGAGCGGCAGCCCGCACAGGCGGCAGGCGTAGACCCCGGCCTCCTTGTTGTCCAGGAGCGTCCCGCAGAAAGGCCTCTCGGTCCCCTGGTGCAGCAGGACCTGCCGCTCCTCGGGGCTCAGGCGCTCGGCGAGCCGTTCCCGCTCGGCGGCGTCCAGCGGAGTGATGTCGTACCCCGAGCGCGAGCGTGCCGGGCTCGACCTCATCGGACCCGGCTCCGGTCGCGCCTGAGTCGCTCCCCGTAGTGCGCCCGTAGCTTCTCGACCTTCGGCGCGGCCACCGCCGCGATGTACGGCTGGTCCGGGTGAAGCTCGGCGTAGTTCTGATGATAGGTCTCGGCCTCGTAGAACGCCTCCAGCGGCTCGAGCCGGGTCACGATGGGGGCGCCGAACACCCCGGCCTCGTCCAGCTGCCGGATGTACGCGTCGGCCACCGCGCGCTCCTCCTCGTCGGCGTAGAACACGGCCGAGCGGTACTGGCGACCGAGGTCGTTGCCCTGCCGGTCGAGCTGCGTCGGATCGTGGGCCACCGAGAAGAACACCTTGAGGAGCTGGCCGTAGCTGATCCGCGACGGGTCGTAGGTCACGCGGACGACCTCGGCATGGTCGGTCCGGCCGCCACAGACGGTCTTGTAGTCGGCGGTCTCGGCGGTCCCGCCCGCGTAACCGGACACGACGTCCAGCACGCCTTCCAGCTCGCGGTAGACCGCCTCGACGCACCAGAAGCAGCCGCCCGCCAGGACGGCCGTCCGGGGCCCCGGGCTGTCCGGCTCGAGATCCAGGATCGGGTCCGGAAAACGGTCCGGCGTCACCGTCAGCGCGGCGCCGGGAATGTCGCACGATCGGTCCATCGGGATCCTCCTTGGGTCGGCTCGAAGCTACATCGGGGCCCGCTGCGCCGCCCGGCGGACCCGGATTAGGTTGGGACGGCACGGTGCCCGCTCCTCGGACCCCCACCCTGGAGGAACATGCAGAGGAAAGGACGGGTCTCCCTCCCGGCGGCGCTGGCCCTGCTGGTCGCGTCCGCCGCTCCGGCCCTGGCCCAGGAGCCGATCGGCCGGCAGGCCGATCCGGCCGACGTCGGGACGATCGACGGGATCGTGGCCGCCTTCTACGACGTCGTCTCCGGACCCCCGGGCGAGCCTCGCCAATGGGAGCGGGACGCGACCCTGTACGGGCCGGGGACGCTCTTCACGATCGCGGATTCCGCCGGCGCGTATCGCAACGTGACTCCCGCCGAGTTCGCCCGGGAGACGGACGGGTATCTGGTCGAATCGGGGTTCGTCGAGCGCGAGATCCACCGGGAGACCCGCCGGTTCGGCCGGATCGCGCAGGTGTGGAGCACCTACGAGTGGCGGACCGCCGATGGGCGGACCGGCCGCGGGATCAACGGCCTCCAGCTCGTCCACGACGCCGGCCGGTGGTGGATCACCCACGCCACGTGGGACAACGAAACCCCGGACCGTCCCATTCCCGCGGAGTATCTCCCGGATGAGTAGCCCCCGAACCCGCGCCGGCAGCCACGGCGCCGCTCCCGGATGAGCGGCGATCGCGAGCATCGGGGGTCTGGCACACCCGCGGTGCGCTTCGTCCCCCTGAGCGACTACCGTGCCTACCCCGAGGACGAGATGCTCCGGCGGGCGACGGCCTTCCGGACCGAGGTGGCCCGTCGGCGCACGGTCCGCCACTTCTCGGACCGGGCCGTCCCGCGCGCGGTGATCGAGGAGTGCCTGCGGGCCGCCGGCACCGCCCCCAGCGGCGCCAACCTGCAGCCGTGGCATTTCGTGGTCGTGAGCGACCCCGTGACCAAGCGCCGGATCCGCGAACGGGCCGAGATCGAGGAGCGGGAATTCTACCGACACCGGGCCCCGAAGGAATGGCTCGAAGCGCTGGCTCCGCTCGGCACCGACGAGCACAAGCCCTTCCTCGAGACCGCTCCCTGCCTGATCGTGGTCTTTGCCGAGCGCTACGGGCGGCGGCCTGACGGGACACGGTTCTCGACCTACTACGCGATCGAGTCCGTCGGGCTGGCCACCGGGCTCCTGATCGCGGCCATCCACCACGCCGGGCTCGTGTCGCTGACCCATACGCCCAGCCCGATGAGGTTCCTGAACCGGATACTGGACCGCCCCGCCAACGAGAAGCCGTTCCTGATCCTGGTGGTCGGCTACCCGGCCGAGGATGCCGTCGTCCCGGACATCGGCCGGAAGCCCCTCCTCGAGATCGCCACGTTTCGCTGAGCCGTGACCCTGTGCCGGAGGTGAGGTGATGCCCCGACCGCGACCCACGACGTACCGCAAGCACTCCGTCCATGCCAAGCTCAACGTGCCGGAGCTGACCCGCGCCGGAACCAGCCTCAAGCTCGAGATCTACGCGGAGGAGGAGAAGATCGGCACGCTCGTGATCGGTCGCGGGTCGCTGTTCTGGCGCGGCGGCAAACGGCAGAAGCAGATCCAGATCGACTGGACGCGCTTCGCCCAGATCATGGACATGATGGCCTACGAGACGTGACGGCGGTCGGGAATGACGGGCGCGCCCCCCGCGTGGCAGCAGGCGTGGAAGCCTCGCGAACCCTCATGTCGGTCAACGTCTCGCTGCCGAAATCCGTCGAATACGAGGGCGAGGTCGTCTGGACGGGGATCTTCAAGGAGCCGGTCCCCGGACGCGTGGCCGTCCGGCGCCTCAACCTCGATGGAGACGGGCAGGCGGACCTCTCCGTCCACGGGGGAATCGACAAGGCGGTCTACGCCTATCCGGTCGAGCACTACGACCATTGGCGTCGTGCCCTCGGGAGCGACCTCCCCTTCGGCCAGTTCGGAGAGAACTTCACCGTCTCGCGGATGCTCGAGGAGGAAACCTCGATCGGCGACGTCTACCGGGTCGGCACGGCGGTCGTCCAGGTGACCCAGCCCAGGACGCCCTGCTTCAAGCTCGGGATCCGCATGGGTGACCGGCGTTTCCTCAAGCGCTTCCTGGCGAGCGGGCGGACGGGGTTCTATCTGCGGGTCCTTGAGGAGGGCGAAGTCGGGGCCGGAGACGTGATCGAGCTCGTGCATGCCGACCCCGGCCGTCTCACGGTGGCCGAGGTCCTGCGGATCGCCTACGACGACCCCGATGACAGCGACGGCGCCAAACGCGCCGTCGCTGTCCAGGCGCTCTCGGAGGGCTGGCGCGATTGGTTCCGCGCCTGACTCGCGAAGAGCGGCGCGGGGGTGTCCGCGCGTTTCCCGGCCGAGGCGAGCCTGGCCAAGCGATCCGAGAACAAGGCCCGCGGCTCGGACCGATGATGTCGTCGGACTCGATCCTCGATCAGGCCGGCCATCGCCCCTATCCGATCCCGCGCGGTCCCTGGATCATGGCCCAGTGCTGGCATGACCTCCTCTTCGCGCACTGGGAGGTCCCGCCCGAGAGCTTGCGCCGCGCCGTCCCGCGGCCCCTGGAGCTCGACCTGTACCAGGGCTCGGCGTGGATCGGCGTCATCCCGTTCACGATGAGCGGGGTGCACCTCCGCGGAATCCCGGCCCTGCCATGGCTGTCGGCCTTCCCCGAGCTCAACGTGCGGACCTACGTGCGCCACCGCGACCTTGCCGGGGTCTACTTCTTCAGCCTGGACGCGGACAATCGGTGCGCCGTGGCCGCGGCGCGGAGGTGGTACCGGCTGCCGTACTATCGGGCGCGCATGGAGGTGTGCTGGACGGGCGAGGAGGTCGAGTACCGGAGCCGCCGCGCCCATCGGGGGGCGGCGCCGGCCGTCCTGGAGG
This sequence comes from Gemmatimonadota bacterium, assembly GCA_035281565.1. GTDB lineage: Bacteria > Gemmatimonadota > Gemmatimonadetes > JACCXV01 > JAHWKZ01 > DASRVA01. The sequence goes on along the minus strand of DATEDS010000340.1, from coordinate 3,653 downwards.
TCCACTATCGGGCGACAGGAAGGGCATCGCTGCCCGCGGCCGGATCGCTCGATCACTGGTTTGTCGAACGGTACCGGTTCCTCACGGTCTCAAGGCGTAAGGTCCTCGCGGGCGAGATCCACCACCCCGCCTGGTGGCTCCGGCCCGCGACGGGCGAGTTTCGCGTCAACACAATGACGGAAAACCTGGGCATCGAGCTCCCGGCGGGCGAACCGCTGCTGGCTTTCGCGGAGCGCCAGGAGGTCCTCGTCTGGCCGCCGACTACGTTGCGGCCATATCTGCCTTCCTGAAAAGAAAGGCGGGTTCACTGTACGACTGAACCATGCTATTGTGTTCGTGAGCCATACGAAGCGGGCCGTGTCGAGTATCCGCTCGACAGGCTTGCCACGCCGGAGGACAAGATGAGTGAGTTGGAGAAAGGACCGCTCGTAGAGAGTTTGCGCGGAGAGATCATCCAGCCGGGAGATGCGACCTACGACGAGACCCGGAAGGTCTACAACGGGATGCACGATCGCAGGCCTGCGATGATCGTCCTCGCCGCTGGGGTTGCGGACGTGATCGCCACGGTAAGGTTCGCTCGAGAGCATGAGCTGCCGCTGGCTGTGCGAGGCGGGGGCCACAGCGCGCCCGGTTTCGGAACTTGCGAGGGGGGGCTCGTCCTGGACCTGCGGCAGATGAGGGGGGTCCGAGTCGATCCGGAGCTACGCACGGTTCGCGCTGAGGGTGGCTGCACGCTGGGGGACGTGAACCACGCCACCTATGCCTTCGGGCTCGCCACTCCCTTCGGAATCGCTTCGACCACCGGCGTCGCCGGGCTCACGCTGGGCGGAGGCATGGGATACTTGACCCGCCGCTGCGGACTCTCTTGTGACAACTTGCTGTCCGCGGATGTCGTGACGGCCGACGGGACCTTCGTCACCTGCAGTGCCGAACGGGAACGAGACCTCTTCTGGGCCCTCCAGGGCGGGGGCGGCAACTTCGGCGTCGTCACGTCGTTCGAGTTCCGACTCCACCCCGTGGCCGACATCCTGGGTGGGCCCATCTTCTTCCCCCTCGACGGCGACGTGGTTAGCGCCTACCGGGATTTCATCTTGGACGCCCCGGAGGAGTTGGGGGCGCTCTTTGCCTTCACCATGGCGGCGCCGCTCCCGTTCTTGCCGGAGAAATGGCATGGCAAGCCCGTTTCGGCAGTGATCGCCTGCTGGAGTGGAGCCCTTGAGGACGGAGAGGAGGTCCTGGCGCCGCTCAAGACGTGGGGAGAGGTCATAGGCGCGTACGTCGACCGGATGCCCAATCCGGTGCTCAACTCGATGTTCGACCCCCTCCTGCCTCCCGGACTTCAGCACTACTGGAAGGGCAACTTCGCGCGCGACCTCCCGGATGATGCGATCGAGGCCCACCTGGAGCACGCCCCAGGAGTCCCGTCCATCGAGACGGGCACATTCCTCTATCCGATGAACGGCGCGTGTCAGCGGGTGCCATTGGACGGCACGGCATACGCATATCGAGAGGCCTTGTTCGCCACCGTGATCGGCGGCGCCTGGCGGAATCCCGCCGACAACGAGCAGAACATGCGCTGGGTTCGCGAGTACGACGAGGCTCTTCGACCTTACTCGGAAGGGAGCGGCTACGTCAACTTCATGGCGAGCGAGGACCAGGACCGAGTCCAGATCAACTATCGCCAGAACTACGATCGCTTGGTCGAGATCAAGACCCGGTACGACCCGACCAACCTTTTCCGCATAAACCACAACATCGAACCGGTTCGATGAGGCTGGAGCGGATCGAGGGGTAGTTTACCCCTTCAGCCAGTCCACCAGCAGGTACCTGCTGATCTGGCGGTTCATGGCGGCGATCGACTCCAGGTTCTCGATCTCCTTGGGACACACGACCGTGCAGTTGCCCGCCTTCGAGCAGTCGGCGATCCCCCCCGCCCCCATCAGTCCCTCGTAGCGCTCGACGGCCTGCATCTTCCCGGTCGGATGGAGGTTCATGAGCCGGGCCCAGGTGATCGGCGCCGCGCCCATGAAGCCCGTCTCGTCGTCCTGGTCCGGGGTCACCTGCGGACACGCCTCGATGCAGCAGGCGCACGACATGCAGCGTGACAGCCAGTACCCCTTCTCGCGATCACGCTCGTCCATCCGCGGCCCGGGCCCGAGCGCGTGGGTGCCGTCGATCGGGATCCATGCCTTGACGCGCCGGTAGTGCTCGAAGAGCCGGTGCCGGCTCACGACCAGGTCGCGCCGCACCGGGAACTTGGTCATCGGCTCGAGCGTGATGGGCTGCTCGAGGTCCTTGACCAGCGCCGAGCACGACTGCCGGACGTGGCCGTTGACGAGCATCGTGCATATACCGCAAACCTCTTCCAGGCAGCTCATCGCCCAGGCCACCGGCGTCGTCCGGCGACCCTCGGCGTCGACCGGCCGGCGCCGGATCTCCATCAGGCACTCGATCAGGTTCATGTTCGGCCGTTCGGGCACCTCGAACGGCTGCCAGTAGGGCGGTGTCGCGGGCCCGTCCTGGCGCTTGATCCGAAGCCGCACGGTCCCGATCGCCGGCCGCTCATCCGTCCCCGGCGGCGGGATCTCGATGTCCATGTCGCTGCGCGCCTGGTCCCGCTCGCTCATCGGATGTCCTTCCGGTACTGCCGCGGGCGCGGCGGGATGAGCGAGACGTCGACCGGCTCGTACGACAGCCTGGGCCCCTCTGGCGTCCACTCGGCGATCGTGGTCGCCAGCCACCTCGCGTCGTCCCTATCGGGGAAGTCCGGGCGCAGGTGAACCCCGCGGCTCTCCTTGCGCGCGATCGCTCCCTGGACCATCAGCCGGGCCAGCTCGAACATGTCCTGGAGCTGGCGCGTGAACACCACCGACTGGTTCACCCAGCCGCCGGTATCGGGGAGATCGATCCGCTTCCACCGCTCCTCGAGCTCGCGGATCTTGGCATCGGTCTGGCGGAGCTTCTCCTCCTTTCGGACGACCGTGCAGTAGCGGTTCATCCAGTCTCCCAGCTCGCGGTGGAGCGCGTACGGGTTCTCGTCGCCGCCCTGTAGCCCGAGCACCCCGGCCAGTCGCTCCTCCTGACGGGCCACCTCCGCCTCGTAGATCGAGTCGGGCTGGTCGGCCGCGAGAGCTTCGAGTCCGGCCGCGTAATCGATCATCCTGGGCCCGCCCTTCATCCCGTCGAACGTGCAGGAGACGAGGGCGTTCGCCCCCAGACGGTTCGCCCCGTGGTACTCGTAATTCGCCTCTCCGCCCGAGAAGATCCCGGGGAGCGAGGTCATCAGATCGTAGTCGACCCACATCCCTCCCATCGAATAGTGGACCGCGGGGAAGACCTTCATCGGGACCTGGCGCGGGTCCTCTCCCATGAACTTCTCGTAGATCTCGAGAACGCCCCCCAGCTTGACGTCGAGGAAATCCGGATCCAGGTGCGTCACGTCCAGGTACACGGCCTCCTCGCCGTCCACTCCCAGGTCCATGTCGTAGACCACCTTGTAGATCGCCTGGGCGGCGATGTCCCTCGGCACCAGGTTTCCGTAGGCGGGATACCATTCCTCCAGGAAATACCACGGCCGGCCGTCCCGTGGCACCCAGATCCGGCCGCCCTCCCCCCGAACGCTCTCGGAGATCAGCCGCCGCTTGTCTCGACCC
>DATEDS010000339.1:0-3787 GCA_035281565.1 Gemmatimonadota bacterium | reverse complement strand
GGCGACGAGCGCATGGCCAGGATGGCGAGGACCTGGGCCCCATGGCGTGCGGTGGCGGCGCGCGTCCTCTGGCATTTCTACCTCTCGTCCAGCAGGAGCTGAGAGGCTCCTCGACGCTTCCGAAACTCGTAGCGCGCACCTATGTTTGCGCCGGGCCGCCCGTGTTTCCATCTGTCTCTCGGGAGGAGCTCATGCCCGTTCGATTTCCCCCTACTCTACTGGCCCTCGTCGTGCTCGCATCGCTCAGCCAGGCGGCGCCAGCCGCCGCCCAGATCCGCCTCTACGTGAGCCCTTATGTGGGAGTCTTCCTCTATGACGAGGGCGCGCTCGACGTCCTGCGTGGGGACGCCGATCCCGAGGCGGCATTCGAGGTGGATCCGGCCCGGTTCGTGGGCGCCAAGGTCGGCGTTCAATTCCTCGATCGGCTCGGGGTCGAGGGCAATGTCGGTTTCGCCTCGTTGAGGGGAGATGCGCAGGATGTCGGCGACATCGACCTGGACGAGATCGAGGGCGACCTGACTCTCTACGAGATCCTGGCTCGGCTCAGCCTCACTCCGGGAAAGGCGGTCGATCTCTTCCTGACCGGCGGCGTCGGCGGGGCATCGACGGACTTCGACCTCCAGGACGCGGACAGCTTCGATGATGTCGTCGTCACGGTCGGCGGGGGGGTCAGCGTCCCGCTCAACTCCTGGGTGCGTCTCAGGGGCGACGTCCGCAGCATCGTGGAGTTCTGCGAAGAGGCGGATGAAACGGAGTTCGACGAGCTAGGCGAGTGCCTGGACGACTCGTCGCTCTCGCACACCGAGTTCTCGGGCGGGGCGGAGCTGACGATCTTCTGATGTGACGGTCGGAACGACCTGGCCCTTCAGTCCGCGTCCAGCCGGTGCTCCAGGCGATCGAGCTCGCCGCGCAAGCGCTCGATCGCCCGCCGCCGCTCGGGGGAAGGCAGGCCTTGGAGCCGTCGCTCGAGCCACCCTTCGCCCCACAATGCCGGCGGCGATCCCGGACGTCCAGGACCCGCTCCGGGGCCCCGCCGGCGGTCGATCAACTCGCGGAGCCGATCGTCGAAGTGATGGTTGAAGAGGAGGAACCGCGCGCGCTGCTCGGCGTCGAGGACCTCGGCCAGTCGTCTTCCGTGCTCGGCGCGGAGACGCTCGGCCTCGGCGCGGCGTTCGTCGAGAGACTCGAGAGCGCGGGCGATCTCGGCCTCGTCGACCGGATCCTTCCGGAGCGCTTCGCGGAGCTCTTCCATCGACTCGCGCTCGGACTCGCGCAGTCCCTGGCTCCGGTCGCGGATCTCCTCCATGGCCGAGCGCAGCGACCGGACCTGCTCACCGCTCAGCGACAGGGCTTCCTGGAGCCGCTGGAAGCGCAGGTCCTCCAGGCGTCGGACGTCGGACGGCTCCTGAGCGACCGCCGGGGCGGCGGCCAACGAGAGGACAAGGGTCAGATATCGGGCGCGACGTGGCATGGGAATCACTCCGTGGGGTTCGTTCATCGGATACGGATCTCCAGGGGATCGAAGTCGGCGCTGGCGAGCTCGGTCAGGATCGCCTCGCGATCCTCCCGGGGCAGCGCGGCGAACTCCCGCTCGAGCTCCGCGCTGCCGCTCCAATCCTCGAAGGTCGACTCCGCGACGTCGGGCAGCGTGCTGCCCGACGGCGAGGATTCCGTGAGCGGTTCCGCCGCGGCGGGTTCACCGGCCGCCTCGACGACTTCCTCGGCGGCCCGGTTCGCGTCGACGACGACCGCCAGGGTCGTCGTGTCGGCGGCGGGCGCGTCGGCGGTCGGAGCGGTCTCGGGCAACCGGGTCCCGCGCGGGGCCCACAGGATGAGCGCCGCGATCGCCGCCGCGACCGCCGGCAGCCAGGCCGACCGCCGCGACAGCCGATGAACCGGAGGCCGCGGCCGCGACCTGACGGCGGCCAGGATCCGGTCCCGCTGGGCGGCCATCTCCGCCCCGGTCGTGGCGGGAGGCTCCGTGCCCAGGGCGGCGAACAGCGCCTCCATCCCGGCGATCCGCGCCCGGCAGGCCTCGCAGCCGTCGAGGTGTTCCGTCAGGCGAACGTCCGCCGGCGCCGCCCCTTCATCGACCCACCGGACGATCTCGTCGTCCGTCCAATGTCGGTCCGCCCGGATCATCGCGTATTCGCCTCGCTCTCGTACCACGCCCGCAGGCGCGCGATCGCATGATGGAAGGAGACGCGGGCGCTGCCCTCGCTCGTACCGAGGATCTCGGCGATCTCCCGGTACGAGAGATCGTTCCAGGTCCGGAGCGTCACCACCGCGCGCTGCATCTCGGGAAGCCTCTCGATCCGCTGTCTCAGGCGCGCCGTCTCGTCCCCGGCGGCCGCGCGATCGTCCGGCCGCGGGGCCGGATCGGCCAAACGATCGGTCGATCCGGACTCGCCGCGCAGGCGTTCGCGCCGCAGCGCGTCGTAGGCGAGCCGCACCGCGATCCGATAGAGCCACGTCGAGAAGGCCGCGCGTCGCTGGAACCCGTCCAGCTCCTCCCAGGCGCGTATGAAAGCCTCCTGGGTGAGGTCCAGGGCCAGCTCGCGGTCATGCGTGAGCTTAGCCAGCGTGGCATAGATCCGGGGCTGATGGAGCTCGACGAGGCGGCCGTAGGCCTCGCCGTCCCCCGCCTGGGCGCGCCGGACCAGATCCCGATCGTCCATTCACTCTCCACGATGGGGAACCCCCTTCCGCCGCCATTGGACGGCGAAGGGGACGAAACGTTAACCCCGCTCCCCGTCACTCGGGCCGGGGCAGGGCCCCCCGGGACCCTCGGAGCCGGGGGTCCATGGCATCCCGGAGGCCGTCCCCGAACAGGTTGAACCCCAGGACGACGAAGCCGATCGCGAGTCCCGGAAAGACCGAGATCCAGGGCGCGGTCCGGAGGAAGTCGCGGCCGTCGGAGATCATCGAGCCCCAGGAAGGGGTCGGCGGCTGGGCCCCCAGCCCGATGAACGAGAGCGCCGCTTCCAGCAGGATCGCGCTCGCCATCCCGAGGGTCACGGCGATGATGGCCGGAGCCAGGCAGTTCGGAAGGACGTGTCGGAATAGCAGGCGGAGGTCCCCCATCCCGAGGGCGCGCGCCGCCTGGATGAAGTCGAGCTCGCGGACGACCAGCGCCTGCGAGCGGACGAGGCGCGCCATCCCGGCCCACCCGACCACGCCGATCGCGACGAAGACCACCGTCAGCCCGGGCTGGAAGGCGGCCGTGATCGCGATCAGGAGGAGGAGGGTCGGGAAGGCCAGCGTCACGTCGGCCAGTCGCATGATGAGCCCCTCGATCCGACCGCCGTAATAGCCCGAGACGACGCCCAGAAGGACCCCCAGCGAGAAGGCGATCGCCTGCGAGGCCACGCCGACGACGAGCGAGATCCGGGCGCCGTAGAGGACCCGCGACAGGATGTCGCGGCCGAAGGAGTCGGTCCCGAACCAATGGTCGCCGGAGGGGCCCTCCAGGCTCCGCGCCAGGTTCTGGGCGAGCGGATCGTGGGGCGTGATCCATGGCCCCGTGACCCCGAGGAAGACGAGCAGCCCGACCACGGACAGCCCGGCCATGGCGAGGGGATTGCGGCGCAGGGCGAGCCAGAGGTCGGTCACGGCCTACGCCTCCGCGCGCTCATACCGCACCCTGGGGTCCAGCATCCCGGAGAGCAGGTCCACCGCCAGGTTCACCAGCACGAAAACGATCGCCAGGAAGAGAACGGTCCCCTGGATGACCGGCAGGTCCCGTTTCAGGATCGCGTTCAGTGCGAACCGGCCGATCCCGGGCCAG
>DATEDS010000338.1:0-2883 GCA_035281565.1 Gemmatimonadota bacterium | reverse complement strand
ATGTTCGACTCCACCGAGGAGGTGACGTTCCGCTTCCCCGCCTACTCGACCTACGATCCGTCCAGCGGCGCGGGGTACGCCGTGGGCCAGCGCGTGTACCGGGACGGCAACGGCTTCGACCCGCTCGTCGAGCGGGTGTTCGTCGGGGCTCGGAGCGATCGCGGGCGCTGGGTAGTCACGGAGCTGCGCCTCACGCTCGACTGAGCCGCGCTTGCTGCGCGGGGTTTCCCCGCACTACCGTCTGGAGTTTGTCCGTACCTTGCGTTCTCGTCCGTAAACCGGCCGACCGCGGCGCGCGCCGCCGCGATCCCGGCCTCCTTCGCCGGAGCACCGCGTGGCGCTCGCCCTCTACGACACCCTGCGCCGGGAGCAGGTGGTCTTCGAGCCGCTCGAGCCGGGGCACGTCCGTATGTACACCTGCGGCCCGACGGTCCACGACTACGCGCACATCGGGAACCTGCGGACGTTCCTGTTCGAGGACATGCTGCGCCGCGTTCTCGAAGCGCGGGGCTACCGGGTCACGCAGGTCATGAACCTGACCGACGTCGACGACAAGATCATCGCCAAGGCGCAGGCCGCGGGCGAATCGATCGCCGAGTACACGCAGCGGTACACCGCGGCCTTCTTCGAGGATCTCGCGACCCTGCGAGTGGAGCGCGCCGAGCACTATCCGACCGCGACCGGGCACATCTCCGAGATGGTTGCGCTGATCCGCCGGCTCGAGGCGGCAGAGCACACCTACCGCACCGAGGACGGCTCGATATGGTTCCGGATCGCGAGCTTCCCGGGGTACGGCAAGCTGTCGCGGATCGACCTGTCTGGGATGCGCGACGGCGCCCGAGTCGAGTCCGACGAGTACGACAAGGAGGACCCCAAGGACTTCGCGCTCTGGAAGGCGGCCCGGCAAGGGGAGGAGGCCTGGGACACGGACCTCGGGCGCGGCCGGCCGGGCTGGCACATCGAGTGCTCGGCCATGTCGATGGCCTATCTGGGCGAGACCTTCGACATCCACACGGGCGGCGTGGACAACGTCTTCCCGCACCACGAGAACGAGATCGCCCAGTCCGAGGCCGCCACCGGGCAGCCGTTCGCCCGGCTCTGGCTCCACGCCGAGCACCTGATCGTCGACGGGCAGAAGATGGCCAAGTCGCTGGGCAACTTCTTCACCCTGCGCGACCTGCTCGAGCGGGGATACGCTCCCCGCGCGATCCGCTACCTGCTGCTGTCGGTGAACTACCGTCAGCAGCTGAACTTCACCTTCGCGGGGCTGGACCAGGCGGCTGCATCGATCGAGCGGCTGACCGCCTTCGCCCGCCGGCTCGAGGAGCTTCCGGGGGACGGCGCGCCCGACCGGGAGCTGGCGGAGCGGAGCGCCCGGGCACGCGAGGAGCTCGACGGGGCGCTCGACGACGACCTCAACACGAGCCGCGCGCTCGGGGTCGTGTTCGAGTGGCTGCGGGACGTGAACCGGGCGCTGGACGAGGGTCGGGGGACGCGGGCGGACCGCCCCGCGCTCGAGGAGGTCCTCCGGGCGTTCGACGCCGTGTACGCGGTCCTCGGCCCCGATCCCGCGGAGGTTCGGCTGGACGCCGGCATCGAGACCCTGATCGCCGAGCGGGAAACGGCCCGGAGGGAGCGGGACTGGGCCCGGGCGGACGCCCTCAGGGACCGGCTGGCCGAGCTCGGGATCCTGCTCGAGGACACCCCCGCCGGACCGCGCTGGAAGCGGTCAGCGGGGGCTTGACAGGAGCAACGGAACCGATAAATTCCCTGTTCTTTTCTCTGGGCGTATTGCGCCCGCGGGCGACGTTCTCGGCGGCACCTCCGGCGGGCCCGCCGGGATCGTTGCGGGCGACTCCCGCCGGGAACGTTTCGTCGCGCGCCGATGTAGCTCAATTGGTAGAGCAGCTGCCTTGTAAGCAGCAGGTTACCAGTTCGAGTCTGGTCATCGGCTCCATCCGTCGGTTTGCGGGACCGGCGGCGGCGGCCGGAGGGATACCGAAGCGGTCAAACGGGGCAGACTGTAAATCTGCTGGCTCATGCCTTCGGAGGTTCGAATCCTCCTCCCTCCACCATCACGCGCGGGCGGCGCGTAACGGCGGCGGAAGCTCCAATCGAAGTGGGCGGGAGTAGCTCAATTGGCTAGAGCACGAGCCTTCCAAGCTCGGGGTTGCGGGTTCGAGACCCGTCTCCCGCTCCAGTCACAGAACGCCGAGGACGTCGGGCCCAGGTAGCTCAGTTGGTAGAGCACGTCCTTGGTAAGGACGAGGTCGGCGGTTCAATCCCGCTCCTGGGCTCCAGAGATAGCACGCATCCGTACGGAGGGCCACGATGAGCAAGGCGAAATTCGAGCGGACGAAGCCGCACGTGAACGTGGGCACGATCGGTCACGTGGATCACGGGAAGACGACGTTGACGGCGGCGATCACGGAGGTCCAGAGCAAGAAGGGTCTGGCGGACTACGTGCCGTTCGACCAGATCGACAAGGCACCGGAGGAGAAGGCGCGTGGGATCACGATCGCGACGGCGCACGTGGAGTACGAGACGGCGAACCGTCACTACGCGCACGTGGACTGCCCGGGCCATGCGGACTACGTGAAGAACATGATCACGGGCGCGGCGCAGATGGACGGTGCGATCCTGGTGGTAAGCGCGGCGGACGGCCCGATGCCGCAGACGCGGGAGCACATCCTGTTGGCCCGGCAGGTGGGTGTGCCGTACATCGTGGTGTTCTTGAACAAGGTGGACATGGTGGACGACCCGGAGCTTCTGGAGCTGGTGGAGCTGGAAGTCCGTGAGCTGCTCTCGGAGTACGACTTCCCGGGAGACGAGCTGCCGATCGTGAAGGGGAGCGGACTGCGCGCGCTGGAGAGCGGAGATCCG
>DATEDS010000337.1:0-6710 GCA_035281565.1 Gemmatimonadota bacterium | reverse complement strand
GGTCCCCCGTGCGTGAGCGCTTCCTCGGGGTTCACACGATCGTTCACGTTCTCGAAGTCGGTGTAGTTGTTGCGTACCGTCAGTAGATGGCGTTCGTTGAGCTGCCAGTCGAGCCGTCCGAACAGGCTGAACTCGTCCTCGGTTTCCTCGAACGTCCCTATGTTGGCGTCGATCTCCGCTTGCGGGATGCCGTAAACGTCTCGAAGAATGTCCTTGAAGCGCTGCAGGCTGTCGGCCGGCCAGTTGTTGGGGGCCTCGCCGGGGACTATCGCAAAGACCGGCTGGTCTCGCTGCTGGCCGTCGAGGGAGACGAAGAAGTGAGCCTCGTCACGGACGATCGGGCCACCCAGATGGAAGCCGAACTGCTTCGCCGAAAAGTCCTCGGGGTCCTGACCGGCGAACGTGTTGGCAGTTAGGGCCTGGTCGCGCCCGTACAGGAAGGCCGACCCCTCGAACTCGTTCGACCCACCCTTCGTCACCGCGTTCACGACGCCGCCCGTGTAGTCGCCGAACTCGACGTCGAACCCGTTCGTGACGATCTGGAACTCCTTGATCGACTCGAGCGAGAACGTGAACGGAATCCGGGACGAGCCACGATTCTCCCCGAAGAAGGCGTTGTTGGCGTCCGCCCCGTCGATCTGGACGTTGGTCGCCGAGGTCCGCCCGCCGCCCAGCGCGAACTGGCCGCCGGTCCCGACCTCGGGAGCGGGGCTCACGAGCCCGGAAAGGGCGATGAAGTCCGTGAAGTCCCTGCCCAGCGCGGGCAGGTTTTCGATCTGGTCCTGGTCGACCAGCTCGACGACCCCGCCTTCGGAGGTGTCGACCTGGTCCTCTGGAACCGTGACCGCGATCGCCTCGACCTCGACCGGTTGAAGCGCCAGGTCGACGACCTTCTGGTCGCCCAGGTTGACGCGGATGGGTCCTTGCTCCTCGGCCGGCAAAGGCGGGAATTCGGCGGTCACCGTGTAGCTCCCCGGCTGGAGGAACCCGGCAGTATACCGCCCGTCCGCGTTGGTCTGGACGTCGCGGGTCGTACCCGTATCCACGTTGCGTGCCGTCACGGTGGCCCCCGCCAGGGGGGCGCCCGTGTTGTCCACGATCCGGCCCACGATCGAGCCCGTCGTCACGCCCTGCTGCGCGAGCAGGTCGGCGGGACGACCGAACAGGACCGGCAGGATCAGCGCCGCTGCGAAAGCGACGCGGCTCACCCGTCGTCGGTTCATGCTGGGTCCTTTCGTTTCAGCCAAGGTCGGTCGACTCTCTTCGTGCGAGCGCCTGGTCCGGACAGGGAGGGTAGCCCGGAAGCGTTTACCTTGTTTGATCGAAAGTATGCGGGTCCGTGACGCCGGGCAATCACTCCGCCGGGAGTGGGCGGCATCGCGCGGAATCGCCTCGGGGAGCCCACCGTCGTATCTTGATCTCATGCTTCGGCGATGGACCGCCCTCGGGATGGCCCTGTGCCACGTCGTCCTCGTTTCGGGGGGGACCGCGCTCCACCGGCACGGCCCGGAGCTTCCGGGGGGGTTGAGGCTCTCAGACCTCCCCGCCCAGTACCACCATCACGACTTCGGCTACGCCCCAGGCGGCGAGGATCCGACACCCGCGCACGACGATTGCATCGGCTGCCGGCTCGAGCGCTCGCCCGCCCTGCCACTGTCCATGGCCTCCGGCCTTCTGTCCGGGCCTGCCATTGCCCGGAGCGCCGATATTCCCATCGCGGCGCCGTCCCCCGAACGGCTCGACGACCGCCTTCCCCGCGCGCCTCCTCTCGCCTGACGCCCGGGCCGTCCAGGACGGCCGCCCGGGTTCCCCGATCGATCCAGGATCCATATCGCACTTCTATCGGGAGGCGTTCATGTGTCGTTCCATCGTTTCCTTCCTGGGCCTCGCCTTGATGGCGGCAGGCCTCGTTCTGGCCGCTCCCGACGCGGCCCTGGGTCAGGACCGGGGCACGATCGCCGGCAGCGTCCTTACGGCGGGCGGCGCCCCGGCCGCGGACGCGCGGGTCACCCTGGTCGGCGCCCGGCGCCGCGCGGAGGTGGGCGCGGACGGGTCGTTCCGGTTCGAGAACCTCCCCCCGGGGAGCTACCTGGTTCAGGCGGAGAGCCCCCGGTCGGGGATCGCGGTCGAGCGGATCGAGCTCGCACCCGGCGAGGTCGTCGAGCGCGAGCTCGTTCTCGACCTCGTCTTCCACGCCGAGGCGATCACGGTGACGACCGGCGACGCCCGCGGGCTGGGCGAGGTCTACCAGCCGGCCAGTGTCCTCGGCGGCCGCGAGCTCCTGGCCCGGCAGGAGCCGACCCTCGGCGAGACGCTCGCCGACGAGCCCGGGGTCAGCTCGACCTACTTCGGACCGGGCGCCAGCCGCCCCGTCATCCGGGGCCTGGGGGGCGACCGCGTCCGGATCCTGGAAGGAGGCGTCGGCACGGGCGACGCATCCAACACGAGCCCCGACCACGCCGTGGGACTGGACCCGCTCGGGGCCGAGCGCGTCGAGATCGTGCGTGGGCCCGCGACCCTGCTCTACGGATCGACCGCGATCGGCGGCGTGGTCAACGTGATCGACGGACGGATCCCCCGCTTCCGCATGGAGACGCCATTCAGCGGCACCCTCCAGTTAACGGGGGGAACGGTGGCCGACGAACGGGCGGGCCAGGGTTCGGTTTCGGGAGGCGTCGGGAACCTCGCCTGGCACGTCGGCATCGTCGGGCGCGAGACGGAGGATCTGTCCATCCCCGGGTTCGCCGAGTCGGCTGCGTTCCGCGCCGCCGAGGAGGCAGAGGAAGGAGAGGAGGGCGAAGAAGAGGAAGAGGTGTTCGGCACGTTGGAGAACAGCGCTACCGAGACCACGAGCTGGACAGGCGGCGTCTCGATCGTGGGGAACACCGGGTTCGTGGGCATCGCCTTCAGCCGGTACGATGACCTGTACGGGGTGCCGGGCCACCACGAGGAGGAGGGTGAGGAGCCCCTTGCGGCCATTCGTCTGTCGCAGGAGGGCGAAGAAGAAGAGTTTGTCAGCATCGACCTCGAGCAGCGACGCGTCGACGTCGAGGGCGAGCTGGAACGACCGCTGGGCTTCCTCCGCGGCCTCAGGTTCCGTCTGGGAACCAACGACTACGAGCACGTGGAGCTGGAAGGCGCCGAGGTCGGGACACGCTTCACCAACGATGCGTGGGAGGCCCGCGTGGAAGCCCCGCACGGGGGCCGGGAGGGACTTTCGGGCGCGGTCGGTCTCCAGTTCGGAAGCAACGAGTTCGCGGCGATCGGAGAAGAGGCCTTCGTGCCTCCCAGCGAGACCGACAGCTGGGCCGTCTTCGGCTTCGAGGAGATCCCGGCCGGGCCCGTGCGGTTCCAGCTTGGCGCCCGCTACGAGAACCAGGACGTGGCCACGCTGGAGGGAGAGCGGCTATCCCGCTCCCTGGACGGCCTCTCCGCATCGGCAGGCCTCCTCTGGCCCACCGCGCCCGACCTCACCCTGTCCGTGTCCCTGTCCCGATCGGTGAGGCTCCCGACCTCCAACGAGCTCTTCGCCAACGGTCCGCACCTGGCGACCCGCGCGTTCGAGGTCGGCGATCCCGACCTCGACAACGAGACGAGCGTAGGCCTGGACGTCGGCCTGCGGCGGAGCGCCGGGCTTCTCTCGGGCGAGGTGGGCTTCTTCACCAACTGGTATTCGGACTTCATCTTCGAGCAATTCACCGGCGAGGAGGAGGACGGCCTCCAGGTCATCCGGTTCTCCCAGGCGGACGCCCGCTTCACTGGATTCGAGGCCCGCGCCGACGTCGAGCTGCTGCATCGCGAGCCCCATCACGTGGCGCTCGAGGTCTCGGCCGACTACGTGCGAGGGGAGCTCACTGACGGCGACGAGCCGCTCCCCCGGATCCCGCCCCTGCGGCTCGGCGTGGGCGCCCATTACCAGGGAGAGCCCTTCTGGGGGGAGATCCACGTGCGGCGGGCGAGCGAGCAGGACCGGGTGGCGGAGTTCGAGACGCCGACGGACGCCTACTCCATGCTGGACGCGACGATCGGTTACCGCTTCTTCACGGGCGGTCTCGTCCACGACCTGATCCTGCGCGGAACGAACCTGACGGACGAGGAGGGGCGGAACCACGTCTCCTTCCTGAAGGACCTGGCGCCGCTGCCGGGGCGGGACGTGAGCCTGGCGTATCGGCTGAACTTCTGAGGCGGGTCATGACTCGGTGGGGGGATCAGCTACGGGGCGGAGCGAGTCCAGCCGGACCTCGTGGCTGAGGACCTCGGCGCCCGCCGCGTCCTTGAGCCGGAACGTCACAGTCCCCGGCTCGCGGGTCGTGTCCACGTCCAGCAGCCCGTAGTTGAAGCCGGCGGCGTAGCCGCCGATCCGGATCGGGTTGGGCTGCTCGAGACCCGTCGTGAAGACCCGGTTGCCGACCGGCGACGCGGTCAGCTCGTAGAGCGGATAGCCGACCCGCTCATCGTCGCGCATGAGCTCCGAAAGGTGGCGGTCCCCCGACACGAACACGACCCCCTCGATCCGCTGGTCGCGGATCCACCGCATCAGCGCGGCCCGCTCGTCGGGATAGCGGAGATAGCCGTCGTACTGGTGATAATCGGCCAGCACCTGGACGCCGACGGCGACGATCTTGAGGCGCGCCTGGCTGGCCGCCAGGCCCTCCTCGAGCCAGCGTAGCTGTTCCCGGCCGAGCATCGTCTTGCCGGGGACGCGCGGCGCGTCCTCGGGGTCGCGGAAGAACCGGTCGTCGGTCAGGAACAGCTCGACGTCCCCCAGCACGACGCTCGAATAGATCCCGTCCTCCCCGGGTCCCGCCCCGTAGGACGGGTTCGCCCAGAAGCGCTCGAACAGCCGCGTCACCTCGCTCCTCAGCGGAAACGTGCGGTCGGGCTCCCCGTCGGCGTAATCGTGGTCGTCCCAGATCGCGTAGTGGACCGCCTGGCGCAGGAGCGGCTGGAGGGTCGGCAGGGCCCTCAGCTCGGCGTACTTGAATTCCATTCGCTCGGGGTCGGACCAGTCGCCGGGATGGATCGAATCGCCGTCCTCGAAGTAGTTGTTGTCGCCCAGCCAGAGGA
The DNA here is from genome assembly GCA_035281565.1 of Gemmatimonadota bacterium. GTDB lineage: Bacteria > Gemmatimonadota > Gemmatimonadetes > JACCXV01 > JAHWKZ01 > DASRVA01. Next base: position 1,643 of record DATEDS010000337.1, on the reverse strand, counting down.
CGACGTCCGGCCGGTCGGCCGCGATCGCCCCCCAGATCGTCTGCGTCGAGTCCCAGAGGACACGGGCGCAGGAGACGAGGGCGATCCGGAGCCGGGTCGGGTCGCCGGGCCGGGGGAAGGTGCGAAAGGCGAGTTCCGGCTCCATCTGGACGGGCCGGTCGTCCGCCTCGAGGCGGACGGTGTAGGGAGTGTCCGGGAGGAGGCCCTCGAGCCGGAGGAGAACGGGCGCCTGGCCTGCGGCATTCAGCTCGGCCTCCGCGACGGCTCCCTCCGGACCGGACGCCTCGGCGTCGAGCTCCAACGGACCCCTCGGCTGGACCCAGATCCAGGCGCTCGTGTCGGTCGTGTGGCCGACCATGGGGCCCAGGGTGACGACCGAGTCGAGCGGCACGGGGAGGACGTCGGAAGACCGCCCGGAGGAAGCGTTCGAACTCGCGCCGGAGGCGCAGCCCACGACGGCGAGCGCGAGGATTCCGGCACGGCTCAGCACGGGACGCCAAGTTATCGCCCGGCTGGAGGCGGGGCGAGGCGGAGTCCGTCGCGACTCCACTCGACATGCGCCATCGTGGTCGCTATCCTGCCCACCCGTCACGAACCCGTCACAATTTCAGGTGGCGTTCGACTCATGGAAGGGCGAAGGGCCCCGGGAGGATCCATGCTGCGCAAGCTCATGCCCCGCGAGGACGACTTCTTCGACTACTTCGAGCGCCACGCGGCCACGACGGTCGTCGGATGCCGCGAGCTTCTCGACCTGGCGACGACGGGCCGCGAGTTCGAGGCGCGCGCGAAGCGGATCAAGGACCTCGAGCATGAGGCCGACACGATCACGCACGACTGTGTCGAGGCCCTCCACAAGACCTTCATCACGCCCCTCGACAGAGACGACATCCACATGCTCATCTCGCGGATGGACGACATCATGGATTTCGTCGAGACCGTCAGCGACCTGTGCGTCCTCTACAACATCGACCGGATGACACCTCCCGCACGGGAGCTGGCCGAGGTCCTGGTCGAGGCGACCGAACAGCTCGAGGAGGCGATCAAGGGGTTGCGCGACATGAAGAACGCGCGCGCCATCACCGAGCGGTGCATCGACGTGAACCGCCTGGAGAACCGCGGCGACCAGATTCTCAGGAAGGCGGTGGCGCGACTTTTCGACGAGGAGAAGGATCCCGTCGCGATCATCAAGTGGAAGGAGATCTATGAAAACCTCGAGACGGCGACCGACCGGTGCGAGGACGTCGCCAACATCATCGAGGGCATCGTCCTCGAGAACGACTGATCCCCCGGCCGCGATCCCATGGAGACCGTCACGATCCTCGTCGTCCTCACGGTGGCCGTCGCGTTCGCCTTCGACATCATCAACGGCTTCCATGACGCGGCGAACTCGATCGCCACGATCGTCTCGACGAGAGTTCTGCGTCCTCGCTACGCGGTCCTCTGGGCGGCCTTCTTCAACTTCGTGGCGATGTTCGTCTTCGCGCCGAGGGTCGCCGACACGATGTCCAAGATCGTCGACGTCCAGGCCGACGACGCCGCGTACGTGTGGGTCGTCCTGGCGGGCCTCGTCGGGGCCATCGTATGGGACCTCCTGACCTGGTGGTGGGGGCTGCCGACCAGCTCGTCCCACGCGATCATCGGGG
>DATEDS010000336.1:0-3712 GCA_035281565.1 Gemmatimonadota bacterium | reverse complement strand
TGGCCGGGCGGATCTACCGGGTGACGGTGCTGGCCACCGGTCAGCGGCCGAACCTGAGGCGCCTGTGGCGATGGGTGCGCGCGAGCTGAGGAGCCCTCGTGTTCGTTGAATGACATACGAACCCCCGCAACCCCGGGTATAGTCGGCGGAGAATCTCGAGCTCCATATCAACGGGGGGATGGGTCGATGAACCGTTTCGGAATGTACCGGACCGTCGGCGCCGGCGCGGCGGTCTTCCTCTCCGTCGCAGCCTTCGTCGTCAGTCGCAGCGAGGACGATCGCACGCGGCACACTCTGCCCGCTCTCGATCCGACGCTGATCGCTCAAGGACAGGAAATCTTCCGGTTCGACACCTTCGGCAACGAGACCTTCTGGACCGATACACTTCGTCTCCATGAAGCCATCGGGACCTCCGTCGATCCGACGACCGCTCTCGAGGTCGGGCTCAAGGTCGACATGGACGCGCTTCCGCCCGAGGTCGTCCAGGGCATCACCGATGGCACGATCAGCCTGACGGATCCCGCCACCACCGTCGCGCTGCTCAAGCTCGATGCCGTCGTGGGGGTGCAGGGCACCGTCGAGACGGTCGGCGGCGAAGACAGACTCACCCGCGTGGGGATCACGTGCGCTCTGTGCCACTCGACGGTAGACGACTCGTTCGCCGCGGGAATCGGCCACCGGCTCGACGGCTGGCCGAACAGCGACCTGAACCCCGGAGCGATCGTCGCCCTTTCTCCTGCCATCACCGAGGAACAGAGAGCGGTCTATTCGTCCTGGGGCCCGGGAATGTACGACCCGCGTTTCAATCTCGACGGAAAGAACGGTCCGGTCGTCATTCCCCCCGCCTACGGTCTGCGCGGTGTCGACAGCCACACCTACACGGGAGACGCCGAGGAGATTGCGTACTGGAACCGCTATGTCGGGATCACCCAGATGCACGGCCACGGCTCGTTCTCGGAGCCCCGCACCGGCGTCGTCATCGAGAACCCGCCCGACATGATCACGGACAAGCTCCCCGCCTTGCAGGAGTATCAGCTGAGTCTGGAAGCGCCTCCGTCGCCGGGGTTCGACGAGGCGGCCGCGGCGCGTGGCGAGAAGGTGTTCGAGGGGCCGGGACAGTGTTCCGAGTGTCACAGCGGAGATCTGCTGACCGACGCCGACGACGAGCTCCACGCGCCGGCCGAGGTGGTCAGCGAGCCGGAGCCGAATGGCGCCCCCAGCTACGCCTCTCGGAGCGCCTCGAAGATGTACCGGACCACGCCTCTGCGCGCGCTCCTGCATCACCCGCCGTACTTCCACAACGGGATCGCGCCCACGCTCGAGGACGTGGTCGAGCTGTACAACACGAAGAAGGAGTTGAACCTCACCGCCGAGCAACAGGCCGATCTGGTCGAATTCCTGAAGTCGCTATAGCGATTCCGGGAGCTCCGAGGGTCACTCTCTCTCGAGCCGGTCCATCGCCGACTCTTCCCCGAGCACGACCAGCATGTCGCCGCGCTGAAGCCGCGTGTCCGGCCGCGGCGCGATCCGCTGCTCGCGCCCGGCCGCGTCCATCCGCTGGATGGCCATCACCGTGATTCCGTGGCGGGCGCGGAGCTGCGCCTCGGACAGTGTCTGGCCCACGAACTCGGAAGGCACGGCGATCCGCGACATGCGGCTCTCCTCGGGCAGCTCGAAGTAATCGAAACCCGTGCCTTCGACGGCGCGGACCTTCGCCAGCAGGCGATTCCGGCGCAGTACCTCCCGATCGAAGGCGCCGAGGATGTCCCGCCGCGTCACGATCCCCAGGAACTTCTGGCTCTCCTCGTCGACGACCGGAAGCTGCCCCAGGTCGCGGAACCAGAGCTTCTCGTTGACCTCGACGAGCGAGTCGTCGGGTGCGACGACCGGGATGTCGCTGACCAGATCGGCGGCGAGGACGAAGGAGGCGGGCTCCTCGCCGAGGAGGCGCTTGACCTCGTGCAGGTCCACGATTCCCAGGAGACGCCCCTCCTCGTCGCCGACGTAGAGCTGGAGCGCGCGGGTGTTCTGGAAGATGTCGAGGATCTTCTCCAGCGGCAGGTCCGCCGGATACAGGGTGACGTCCGGCAGCATGATATCCTTGACGGAGAGCGATCGCATGAGCCGTTCCTGCGCGGTTCCCTCCCAGCGCATGCCACGCCGCTTGAGCTCCTCGGTGTAGATGGACGTCGGCCGGATCGCGCTCGCGGTCCAGTAGGCGGTGATGGACGTCAGCATGAGCGGCAGGACGATGCCGTAGTTCTGGGTCAGCTCGAACACCATGATGATCGCCAGAAACGGCGCGTGCGTGGTCCCGGCGATGATCCCGCCCATGCCGGCCAGCGCGTACGCGCCCGATCCCGCCGTGTGGGCCGGCGCCGCCTGATGGGTGAGGAGTCCGAACACGCCGCCGAGCACGGCGCCGACGAACATCGTGCTCGTGAAGACGCCACCCGATCCGCCCGAGGCGAGCGTGATGGTCGTAGCCAGCATCTTGGCGACGAACAGGATCGCCATGAGCCCCAGCGCCAGCCGTCCGGCGAGCACGAGGTTGATCGTCTCGTACCCGTTCCCGAGGACGTAGGGCCAGACGACCGCCAGCGCCCCGACGCACAGACCGCCGAGGGCGGATCGAGCGATGAGGGGCAGCTTGAGGCCATCCCACACTCGGTACATCGACCCCATCGTCGCCTGGAACAGAACGGATGCCAGCCCCGCGAGGAACCCGAGCACCAGGTACGGCCCCACCTCCCACGCGGAGACGAGCGCGTACTCGGCGCCCGGCGGATAGATCGGCCCGGGACCCGCGAAGATGCGCGTGACGAGCGTGGAGAGGACGGCGGCCACGACCGCTGGTCCGAAGAAGACCATGTTGAACGAGCCGATGATGACCTCGAGGACGAACAGGGTGGCGCCGATCGGGGTGTTGTAGGCGGCCGCGAACCCGGCCGCGATCCCCGCCGCGACCAGGATCCGGACCCGGTCCTCGGAGAAGTGGAACGAGCGCCCGACGCGGGAGCCGATCGCCGCTGCGATCTGTCCCATCGGACCTTCGCGGCCGACGGAGCCGCCGGAGGCGAGCGTCATGAGCGAGGCGAGGGACCGCTTGAGGGAGGGCACGAGCCGGATCGTATCGCCGCCGCCCACCGAGACGACCTCGAGGATGTCCGGGAAGCCCGCCCGCTCCTCACGCCTCGCCGCGAGCAGGAGCGTCAGCGCCGCGGCCAGCGCGGCCCCGAGGACCGGAACGAGGGCCCGCATCCACCACGGAACCCCCGCGGCCACCTCCAGCAGCCGCCCCGTGCGGCCCCAGAAGCCGGTCGCCGCGAGTACGAAGAGCCACCGGAAGGCGGCGCCCGCGAGACCGCCCAGCACGCCCACCAGGCAGACGGCGGTGAAGAACAGCGCGTTCTCGTTCGCGGCGAAGAGCGCGCGGAGCTTCCGGACGAAGACCCGCGTGGGCAGTCCGAGGACACGCAGGAGCGTGTACTTGCGGGGCAGGACCCGTTCGCGCGCCACGCCCGTATGGTAGCGGTCCGTGCCCCTGACTGCCCGGCCCCCTACGTCGCGGTGGCTAGCGCGCGGTGGGCGCTCGCGGGCTGATCGTCGTGGTCGTGAGGGTCTCGCCGCCCTTCAGGTACTGGAGCGTGAGCGGGCGTCCCGGACCTAGCCGCCCGAGCGCGCGGCCGCCCTCCTCGCCGACGAACGAGTG
>DATEDS010000335.1:0-3942 GCA_035281565.1 Gemmatimonadota bacterium | reverse complement strand
CGCGGCGGTGAGCTGGAGGCGGTCGCCGAGCTGGGCCGGTACGCTCACCGAGAAGGTGCCGGCGCCCGCCGCCATAGCGCTGGACGTCACGGGCTGGCCCGTCCGGTCTTCGGCGGTGGTGTTCGAGACCCGTACGGTCGCGTTGGCCTCGACCGCGCCGTTCCGCCCCGAGAGGCGCGCGACGAGGCCCGGGAGCGGGGGTTCCACGGTGATGAGGGAAGCCACGGGGACCCCGGGGGGCGTCACGTCGGGTCCCACGGGCCCGCCGCCTCCTCCGCCCCTACCGCCGCAGGCGGCGACGGCGAGGATCGCCACCAGACCCGACGTCCGAGCTGCTATCCGGTCAGCGGGCCGGCGGCATCGCATCCCGGAGCGTTCCCGGCGCTCCGCCCGGGTCTCCACCGGCGACCCACAGGGTCTCGGCGTCGGGGTCGCCGGGCTCGTGCCCGGCGGAATCGATCCGGGCTCGCAGTCCGTCGCGAACGGCCAGGAAGCGGGCCAGCTCCTCGCCCTCCAGCGGAGCTCCGGTCGGAAGGTCGGTAGAGAGCGGATCCACATTCCTGCCATCCTTGATGAAGCGATAATGAAGATGGGCCCCGGTCGACATGCCGGTCGAGCCCACGTAGCCGATCACCTGGCCCTGCAAGACCTGCGCCCCCGACCGCACTCCGTTCGCGATCCGCGACAGGTGCGAATAGGAGGTCACGTAGTCCCGGCCGTGCTTGAGCTCCACGTGGAGCCCGTACCCGCCGCGCCTGCCGGCGAATCGCACCGTTCCATCGCCCGACGCCTGTACCGGCGTCCCGACCGGAGCCACGTAGTCCACCCCGTCGTGATGGCGCGCGCGCCTCAGGATGGGGTGCATCCGCGTGCCGAACCGCGACGAGATCCGGGTGAATTTGAGCGGCGAGCGGAGGAAGCGCCGCTTGAGCGATTGACCGTCGGCGTCGTACCAGTCCGGCCGCCCGTCCGCTGCGGTATAGCGGTAGGCGTCGTGGCTCTTCTTCGCGCCCTCGAACCGCACGGCCTCGAGCGAGACGAGCTTGTACGAGCCGTCCGGTCGCACGTCCGCCGTGAACGCGGCGCCGATGCAGTCGCCGGCCCGGAGATCGTTGTAGAAATCTACCTGCGCGGCCAGCGCCTCGGCCATCAGCACGGCCAGGGACGGGTCCTCGCCCGACCCCGCGATCGCCTCCCAGAGACTCCCCTCGACGCAGGTCGAGAGCGCGCGCTCCGCCCGCGTGAACTTCGTCTCCTCGAGCGACGCGGAGAACCGCAGGCCGGCGCGGCGGATCACGAGCCGCCGGTCGCGATCGATCTTCAGGTCGAGGCCGTCGAGCCGCCCGTCGGACCGGAACGTGAACTTGTACACGGCGCCCGGACGAAGGCTCCGCCAGGGGAACAGGTTCATGCCCGCCTCCACGACGGGCGTCAGGTCCTCGGGATCGAGCTCGTGCTCCGACCAGATGCCGGAGAGTGTCTGTCCCGAGCTGAACGTGTCGACGATAGCGGGAACGGACGGGGGCGCCGCCACCACCGTGGCGGGCGCGGGGGGCGCCGGATCGCCGGCCAGCCACCAGGCCAGCGCCGCGCTCCCCAGTGCGATCAGGAATGCCGGTCGGGGCCGCTTCTTCCAGTCCTCCATCAGTTCATCTGCCTCCGTATGAATGCGGGGATCTCCAGATCGTCCTTCCGCCGGTCGGCTTCCAGCTCGAGGACGTCGAGCAGATCGTCCAGGCCGTCGCCCTGCCCTGGACGGTCATCGGAGTCGACGGCGGCCTCGCCAGACTCCATGACCGGCACCAGCTGGGGCTTCGCGGCCGCCACGCGCGGCGCGTAGGACGCTACTTCCGCCGGCTCGTAGGCCGGCGTCTGCCGGCGCTCGCGATCGACCGGCCGCGCGGCGACCCGGTGGCCGCCGATGCCGGTGGCGATCACGGTCACGCGGATCTCGCCCTTGAGATCGGGGTCGATCACGGCGCCGAAGATGATGTTCGCATCCTCTCCGGCCGCGTCGTGGATCACCGACGATACCTCGCTGACCTCGTGGAGGGAAAGATCGGGGCCGCCGGTGATGTTGATGAGCACGCCGCTCGCTCCCGCGATGGACATGTCCTCGAGAAGCGGGCTGGAGATCGCCTCCTGCGCGCTCTCCACGGCGCGATTCTCTCCCACGCCGTAGCCCGTTCCCATCAGGGCCTGGCCCATCTCGGTCATGATCGTCTTGACATCGGCGAAATCTACGTTCACGAGTCCGGTGACAGTAATCAGATCGCTGATGCCTCGGGTGGCGTTCAGGAGCACCGAGTCGGCCACGCGGAACGCCTCCTGGATCGTGGTGCCCTTCTCGACCACGTCGCGAAGCCGCTCGTTCGGCACGACGATCAGGGTGTCGACGACCTGCTTGAGTTCGTCGATGCCTTCCTCGGCCACCTGCATGCGCCTGCGGCCCTCGAACGTGAACGGCTTGGAGACGATCCCCACGGTGAGGGCTCCGGCCTCGCGCGCGATCTCGGCCACGACCGGTGCCGCACCCGTTCCCGTTCCCCCGCCCATGCCGCAGGTGACGAACACCATGTCCGCGCCCTGAAGCGCCTCGGCGACGTCGTCCCGGTTCTCGACCACGGCCTCCCGGCCCACGTCGGGCTTGGACCCCGAGCCGAGGCCGCGGGTCAGCGTGCGGCCGATCTGGATCTTGCGGTGCGCTTCCGAGCTCGACAGCGCCTGCACGTCCGTGTTGATGGAGAGGAACTCGACGCCCACCAGGCGCTCCTGAATCATGCGGTTCACCGCGTTCCCCCCGGCGCCGCCTATGCCTACGACCTTCATCCTCGCGAATTGCTCTTCCGCGTCAGCCAGTTGGAACAACATGGTCGATTCCTCCTGCGCGCCTGTTCCGCGCCGCTGAGTTGCCTCTGTGTAGGTGCGTCCGGTCCCGGTCAAAGGATTGGATGGGGGGAATACTCATCATTCGCCGGAAATTCTCAACACTGGCTTTCAGATTTTCTGGACTCCACCTCCCCACACCGATGAGGTCGCTCGAAATGAGTCGATTTCAAGGCGCGCGACGAGGCTCTTCCGAGGCGTGGTGCATCCCACGCCGCAGGAAGAACGAGGAGCGGAACGGAAATCGGCCATTTCCAGCGACCTCCCTAGAAGAAGTCATGCAGCCACTCCTTCATCCGCTCGAGCACGCGCGTCCATAGCGCGTCGTCGTCGCCGCCCGTGAAGCGGTTCTCCTCGCGGCCGGCGTCACGCCCGTAGATCACCAGGCCCACGCCGGTCGCGAAGCGCGGCTCGTCCACCGAGTCGACGAGCCCGGTGACGCCCAGCGGCCGGCCGATCCGGACCGGCATCGCCAGGATCTACTCGGCCAGCTCGACGGTGCCGGGCAGCGCGGCCGCCCCTCCGGTCAGCACGAACCCCGAGGGGACCTTGTCGTGCCAGCCGGTCTTCCGGATGTCGGTCCTGGCCAGTGAGAGGATCTCTTCCATGCGGGGCTGGATGATCGAGGCGAGGAGCTCCCGGCTCACGCGTCGCTCCCCCTGGCCGGCCATGTGCGGCACCACGATCTCCTCGTCGGGGTCGACCATGCCCGCCACTGCCGCCCCGTAGCGTTCCTTGATCCGCTCCGCGTCCCGCGCCGGCGTGCGGAGCCCGATGGCGATGTCGTTGGTCACGCTGTTGCCCCCCAGACCGATCACCGCGGTGTGCCGGATCGAGCCCTCGTGGAAGAGCGCGATGTCGGTGGTGCCGCCACCGATGTCGAGGAGCGCCACGCCGAGCTCGCGCTCGTCGTCGGTGAGGACTCCGTGGGAGGAGGCCAGCGGCTCGAGCACCAGATCCCGCACCTGGTAGCCGGCCTGCTGGATCGCCTTCACCAGGTTCTGCGCCGACGAGACGGCGCCGGTCACGATGTGGACGTCGACCTCAAGCCGGATC
>DATEDS010000334.1:0-5888 GCA_035281565.1 Gemmatimonadota bacterium | reverse complement strand
GTACGACCCCGAGGAGGACCGGTGGGAGCCCATGCCGCCCCTGCCGACCCCGCGCGAGCACCTCGCCGCGGCCGCCCTCGGGGGCGTCGTCTACGTCGCCGGCGGTCGGGTCGGAAGCCTCGGGAGCAACCTGCCGACCCTGGAGGGCTTCGACACCCGTTCCCTGACGTGGGAGGAGCTTCCCGCCATGCCGACCGCGCGCGGCGGGATCGCCGCCGCCGCGTTCGGGGGCCGGATCCACGTTCTCGGCGGTGAGTCGCCGACCGGCACGTTCGACCGGAACGAGGCCTTCGATCCGGAGCTGAGGCGTTGGCTTCCGATGGCGCCGCTGCCGACCCCTCGTCACGGACTCGGCGCCGCGGTCGTCGCCGACCGGCTCTATGCGGTCGCCGGCGGTCCCGAGCCGGGGTTCTCGGTATCTGCGGTCGTCGAGGCGCTCCTGTCCCAGGAGCGGGAAGACGTCCAGCCCGTCGTCGCCCCCGCGGCCGGTGATTGACACGCCCTGGGGCCAGGTCTAACGTAGGGCCCGCGGTCCCCCCGCCCCCGTGAACCGGGCGTATTCCGCCATTCTGAAAGGAGCTCTTCGGATGCCGCGCAACCCGACGCCCCGGCGCATCGGACTCGTGTCGCTCGTGGCCGCGCTCCTCTTCTCGGCCGGCTTCGCCTTCGCCTGCAAGCGCGACTCCACCATCACCGAGGATCTCCCGCCGGGTATCGAGACGCGGGCGGTCGCGACCGACCTGCCGGCGGGCGCCAGCGTAGTCGTCTCGGGATACGACCTGCACGCCTTCTGGACGCGGCTCCAGGGCACGCAGCTCTACAAGGAGCTGGCCGCGATCCAGGGGGTGCGCGAGGCGTTCTCCCCGATCGCCGGGGCGCAGGGCGAGTTCGAGGCCGAGACCGGGCTGGCGCTCGACGAGGCGACGGTCATGAACCTGCTCGGGAACAAGTTCGACCTCGGCTTCTACGGCCCCCTTCCGGAGGACAGGGCCGACATCCTCCTCCTCGCCGAAGTCGAGGACGAGGCGGCGGCGCGACCGATCCTGGAGGGGCTGGAAGGCCGGGTCGCGCGCGAGAGGGGGGCGACCTTCAGCGACGTGGAGGTGGCCGGACGGACGGTCCGGATGGCGGCCGACGCGGAGGGCGAAGAGGTCCTCCTCTATACCCTGGAGGACGGCCGGCTGGTCATGAGCTCCACCCGCGCGCGCCTCGAGCAGGCGCTCGGCGGCGGCGAGGAGGATCGCACCATGGCCGACGTCGAGGAGTACCTGGACATCCTCGAGAAGCTGCCCGAGGCGACGATCACGCTGTGGGTCGACCAGCGGGCGATCGCCGAGGCGAGCCGTGCGGCGATGGAGGCCGACACGGCGGCGGCCCGCACGCCGGGCGCGGCGGCGGCGTCCGCGCTGGAGGAGTACAACGTCGTCCGCGATTTCGGCGTGGGGATCTTCTGGACCGACGCCGGCATCCGCTCGGACGTCTTCACGCGCTTCCTCGCCGATCGGCGGCCGGAGCTGGCCGAGATGATGACCCGCCCGGCGACCGAGGTCCGTTCGATCGTCTTCCAGCCGATCGGCACGATCCTGTACACGGCGTTCAACACCTTCGATCCGGGCCTGCTGTACCGCCAGCTCACGACCTACGCGGTGGATGCGACCCGCATCCAGATGGGGATAGAGGGGACTGCGGACTCGATGCGGGCCGACAGCCTCGTGCAAAGCAACATCGCGGCCTTCGAGCGCGAGACGGGGCTCGACATCGAGAACGACATCCTGTCGTGGATGGGCGAGGAGGTCTCCTTCTCGATCACCGGCGTCGACCGGAGCGGGTTCTTCCCGGTGCCCGAGTTCGCCTTCGCGATCGCCAGCCGTGACCAGGGGAGGGCCAACGCCTTCTTCCAGAAGGCCGAGACGCTGCTGGCGGACGCGGCGCGCGAGCGCGCCTCCATGCCGGTGAGCTGGCAGGCCGAGGAGCACGAGGGCCAGACGATCCGCTTCGCCCCGACCCCGATCGGGGAAGGGCTCTCGATCAGCTACGTCGTGACCAGCGACTTCGCGCTGGTGGCCTCCAAGCCGGGCCTCGTCCGGCAGATGCTGGACGCCCGGACGGGTCGCGCCGAGGCGCTGCCGTCCAATCCCGGCTTCGCGGCCCTGACCGAGTTCTATCCCCAGCAGGTGAACGGCATCGGATACATCAACCTCGAAGAGCTGATGACCCAGATTCAGGGCCTCATGGGGACGTTCGGCCCGATGACCGGAGCCAGCGCCGACACCGCCTCGACGACGAATCAGGTGCTGGAGGCCCTCAAGAACGCGCCCCGGCTCGGCGCCTACGCGCAGGCGGAAGGGAACGAGGGTCTCAGGACGCACGTCCTCCTCGAGATTCGGTAGCAGCCTGCGGCGCTTCGAGCTGCGTCCCTTCCCATGAACCCGGCCCTGTCGCTCGAGGCGGTCATCGCTGCTTGGGACGGCGAAGCGGTGGCGACCCGCTTCGATCGCGGGACCGGCGCCTGGTTCTTCGTCGCCTTCCACGACACGACGCTCGGGACGCCCAACGGCGGTACCCGCATGCGCGTCTACGACCGCCCGGCCGCCGGTCTCGAGGACGCCATGCGCCTGGCCGAAGGGATGACCCGCAAGTGGGCCGTCCTGGGAATGCCGTTCGGCGGCGGAAAGGCGGTCCTCGCCGTCTCCCGCTGGCCCGAGGGGGCGGAGCGGGAAGGGCTGCTCCTCCGTTACGGACGTTTTCTGGAGACCCTCGCCGGCTCGTTCCAGACCGGCGTCGACCTGGGGACGACCCCCGAAGACATGCTGGTGATCGGCCGGGTCACGCGAAACGTACACGGCGTGGAGTTCGAGACCGGCGAGACGATCGATCCGGGTCCCTTCACCGCGCGCGGCGTCCTGCGCGGCATCGAGGCCGCGCTCGAGGCGGTCTTCGGCGATCGGTCCCCCGACGGGCGAAGCGTCCTCGTCCAGGGGCTCGGCGACGTCGGCCGGCCGCTGGCGGACTTCCTGGCCGAAGGGGGAGCGCGGCTCCTGGTCAGCGACCTCGACGCGGACCGCGCCGGGCAGGCCGCCGGGCGGCTCGGCGGCGAGGTCGTTCCGGCCTCGGAGGTCGTCGGGCGCGCCTGCGACGTCTACGCGCCGTGTGCGGTGGGCGGGGTCCTGACCCGTGAGACCATCCCCCGGCTCGCCTGCCGGATCGTCGCAGGCTCCGCGAACGCCCAGCTCGGCGAGCCCGAGGACGCGGCCCGACTCCACGAGCGAGGCATCCTCTATGCTCCCGACTACGTGGTGAACGGCGGCGGCGCGGCCGCGTTCGGCCTCCTCTCCCTGGGCGAGCGCGACCAGGCGGCGATCCTGGCGCGCGTGGACGCGATCGGGGACACGCTGCGGGAGATCTTCCGCGCCGCGGTCGAGCGTGGGGAATCGCCGGTCGAGGCCGCCCGCCGGAAGGTGGACGCGATCCTCGGCAACGCACGGGGAACCCCTCCGCCGGATTGACATCCGGCCCTCGGGGGGCCTAGCGTCCCGGTGGCGGCCGGCCCAGCCGGCCTCCAGGGTCTTTCCCGCTCACCCACCCACAGGGTCTCAGACGAAAGGATCGAAGGACGATGCGCGGAATCGTTTGCCTGTCCGCCGCGATGGCCGCCACGCTCGTCGTGGCGAGTGAGCTCCGTGCGCAGGAAACCCCCGCCCCGGGGTCCCCCGCGGACGGGTTCACCGTCCACGTGACCGCCCCCCACGTCGTGAACGGGGAGGTGATGGGTCCCTTCCACCACTACTGCAAGCCGATCTCGCCGGAGCCGGTGATCCAGTGCATCCTCTTCGAGACGACCGACGCCGCCGCGCCGATGGTGGAGGTCGAGTACATCGTCGCCAAGTCGGTGACGCGGGATCTCATCGAGCGCGAGGAATGGAACGAGGCGTGGCACGACCACGCGGTCGAGATCGCGAGCGGCCGGGTCCAGATCCACGACATGCCCGAGGAGGAAGCCGCCAAGCTGGCCGAGCTCGTGGCCACGACGGACGGCCTCATCTTCCACCTCTGGCCGCACGGCTCCCGGATCCCGACCGGCGAATCGTCGATCGCCCAGGCGGTCAGCCACGTCGAGCTGTCCGACGAGGAGTGGGAGGCGCAGAAGAGCGCGGCGGTGGCGGCGGGGACGAGCGAGTAGGTCATAGTGTGAGATGTCGGCCACGAAGAAGGGGCGGTCGAATCGCCGCCCCTTCCTTGACTTCAAGTGGTCAGCACTTTCACGGGTAGTAGACGGTAAGCGTTCCGAGGGATCCGTTCCGAGGCAGCTTGGCGCCGGCTACGAGGCGAAACGGCAGGCCCGCGATCAGTCCCTCTCCCGCAGGGACGGTTCCCGTCATTCGCACCCAGTACTCGCCTGGCGCCGTCAGGCCGGATTCGATCGCGAGGCCGGTCGCTCCCTCCGCCGGCTCGATCCGCAGCGCCTCCAGCAGCTTGGGATCGAACGTGAACTTGAGCACGATGTCGAGCGCTCTCGAGGCCTCGTGGGCGTAGCTGTACTCGAGGACCACCGAGCCGTTCGATTGCAGGGCACTGGCCGTGATCGGCAGGTCGCTCGTTCCCGCATCTTCGGCCCTGGCCACCCAACCAGCCACCGTCTCATTGGATAGCGCTTCAGGTCCGGCTGCATTCAGGGTCGCCAGGGCCGTACTGCTCTTAGAGGTGATCACGATGTCGCGACCGTTCTCGGCACCGAAAAAGGTGGTTCCCTTCGCCATCTTGTAGAAGGCGGGTTGGGACCCGGTGACGCCGGGCTCGAGGTTCCGCAGATCGAAGGCAAACGTGACCGACGCACCGGGCGAGACCGAGCTCGGGAGGGATGGGGTGAGGGGCAGCCATAGGGCCGTATTGCGGAAGAGCTTGAGCTTGTAGCCCGCGCTCGATGTCCAGGTGGTCGTGCCCGTATTTCTCATCGTCAGGGTCACGCTGACGATCCCACCTCCCGTCATCGAGGAGGGGAAGGTGTTGCCGGCCGGCGCGGCCTGGTCGCCTGTGGGCGCATGGACCACCACCTTGCGGCCCTTGGAAGAGACTATCCCAAAGTCGTCGGCTTTGTTGGGCGTCGTGGCCTCGACGCGGACCTCGTACGTGTTCGCTGCTGGATACGAACGGGTCCTAACGACTTCATCGGGGTTCCAGTGATCGCTCCTAATGCTGAGGTTCGGATACTGGAAGTAAGTACGCGCCAAGAGCCTTCCAAGCGACAGGTCCCACTGTGCGGTCGTGACTTCCGAATTGATACGGACCCGCTCGTTGATCGGCACCACGGAGTCCCCGGGAGCGAATTCCCCCGTGGTCAGCGGGTTGTCGATGGCGATCGAGTCCAGCTTCTGGAGCGTGTAGGATGAACCTGATGAGACGTCGAAGTGGACGATCGTATCCTTGAAATTGTTGGCAGTCGGCGAGCTCACGGTGGTGTCCTCGATCGCCTTGCCGTTCCCCATCTGACCCTTGACCAGCCGATGATCGACCGTGCGCGTCCGCGTGACGGCCCCGTTTTGAAGCGTAACAATGTACTTGCCGGGTTTGACGCAGTGTTTTTCGATTCCTGAGTCGGGGACACCGTCGCGGGGGTTCTCGTCGTGCCGCTCGTTATGGTTGCTCGTGGACAGGTTGCAGGGGTTGAGGTCGGTATCGAGGTTGTTGTACCAACCCCACATGTTGGACGTGGCACCGGGTCGGATCCCTGTCGGGTTCACCACCATCGTCTGGGAGCCCAGGCAGTTGGGCGTGCTCGTCGTGAAGTGGTAGATGCAAGCTCCGCCCCCTGCCTGTTGGAGAGTGACGACGAAGCCTGCCGATGTCGTTCGGACCTTGTTGTTGTAGACGATACCGAAGATCTCTTCCTC
>DATEDS010000333.1:0-7071 GCA_035281565.1 Gemmatimonadota bacterium | reverse complement strand
GTCGTGGTCCTGGCCTCGAGCGGGGACGGACTGGCCAAGTACGTCCATGGCGAGTTCGGGGAGGGCACGTTCACGTTTCTCGGCGGACACGACCCCGAGGACCCCCAGCACGCGGTCGGCGATCCCCCGACCGATCTCTCGCTCCATCCGCGCTCGCCGGGGTACCGGCTGATCCTCAACAACGTCCTGTTCCCGGCCGCGCGCGAGGAGGAGAAGAGGACCTGAGCGGTTTGTCCCGACTTCCCGGGAAACCTAGATTGTGCTTGGCTTTGCGGACCCCGGCGGACGGAAGGGAAGGCAGGGAGAGCGCTTGAGCACCTTGACGTCCCTCGACCCCGCTATGGCAGGCCTCCTGGAACGCTTCGCCGCAGGTGACCGGCGGGCCCTCGCCCGCGGCCTGACCTGGATCGAGAACCAGCGGACGGGCTTCGAGGAGATCCTCCATGCCACCCATGCCGGGGTCGGGGACGCGTTCCGGATCGGGTTCACCGGTCCTCCCGGGGCCGGGAAGAGCACGCTCACCGAGAGGTATGCGCTCGCCTGCCGAGCCCGCGGTCAGACGGTGGGGGTGCTGGCGGTGGATCCGTCGAGCCCGTTCACGGGCGGTGCCCTGCTCGGGGACCGGATCCGGATGCAGGAGCTGACGCTCGACGAGGGCGCGTTCGTCCGCTCGATGGCCTCCCGGGGGCGCCTCGGCGGCCTGGCGACCACGTCGATGGAGGCGGCCGATCTGATGGACGCCTTCGGCTTCGACGTCGTGATCCACGAGACGGTGGGGGTGGGCCAGACGGAACGCGACATCGTGAGCGCGGCCGATACGACCGTCGTCGTCCTCGTCCCGGAGTCGGGGGACGCGGTCCAGACGATGAAGGC
Organism: Gemmatimonadota bacterium; assembly: GCA_035281565.1. GTDB lineage: Bacteria > Gemmatimonadota > Gemmatimonadetes > JACCXV01 > JAHWKZ01 > DASRVA01. The sequence goes on along the minus strand of DATEDS010000333.1, from coordinate 6,198 downwards.
GGGGCTCATGGAGATCGCCGACGTGTTCGTCGTCAACAAGTCGGATCGTCCCGGAGCCGACCGGCTGGCCCGAGCGATCCGCTCGACCCTGGGACTTCGTACGCGACGGGACTCGGGCTGGGACCCCCCGGTCGTCCGGACGGTCGCGGTCGAAGACGGCGGGCTGGCAGACCTGGTCGATGCGATCGACCGCCACCGCGATTTCGGCCGGCAGAGCGGGGCCTTTGCACGGAAGCGTCGCGACCGCGCGGCCGAGCGGGTTCGCGACCTGGTCGCGCGGAAGCTCGAGCAGCGCGTGTGGCTGGACGGCGGCGGCGAGGAACGCCTCGAAGCCGCCCTGGACGACGTCGTCGCCGGGCGGCTCTCGCCGTACGCGGTGGCCGCGGAGATCGTGGCCGACGTCGGTCTGCGCCGCCCGGCCGGTGCCGTGAGGAAGGAGCGAGGATGAAGCCGGTCATCGAGAAGGAGCGGGGGGTCAGGGAGGCCACGACGCGCGAGGAGCGACTGGCCGCCCGTGAGGCCGCCTGGCGCGAGCGATGGGAGGCCCAGGCCAAGCGGGACATCGACTTCACGACTACCTCGTCGATGGAGGTCGAGCCCCTCTACACGCCCGGCGACCTCGAGGGAAACGACTTCCACCGCGACATCGGCTTCCCCGGCGAGTATCCCTACACGCGGGGCGTCTACGACTCGATGTACCGGACCCGGCTCTGGACGATGCGCCAGTTCGCCGGCTTCGCGACCGCCGAGGAGACCAACCGGCGCTACCACTTCCTGCTCGAGCACGGACAGACCGGCCTGTCGGTGGCCTTCGACCTGCCGACCCTGATGGGGTACGACTCCGACCATCCGATGTCGGAGGGCGAGGTCGGCGTGTGCGGGGTGGCGATCGACTCCCTGGCGGACATGGAGACCCTCTTCGACAGGATCCCGCTCGACCAGGTGTCCACGTCCATGACCATCAACGGCCCGGCGATCATCTTCCTGGCCCTCTACGTCGCGGTGGCCGAGAAGCAGGGCATCGCCCCCGACCGGCTCCGCGGCACCCTCCAGACCGACATCCTCAAGGAGTACATCGCGCAGAAGGAGTGGCTGTTCCCGCCCGAGCCGCACCTGAAGATCATCGTCGACATGATGGGATGGTGCGCCGAGAAGGCGCCCCTCTGGCATCCGATCTCGGTGTCGGGCTACCACATCCGGGAGGCGGGCTCGACGGCCGTCCAGGAGCTCGCGTTCACGCTGGCCGACGGCTTCACGTACGTCGAGGAGGGGATCGCGGCGGGCCTGGACGTGGACCGCTTCGCGCCACGGCTCTCCTTCTTCTGGAACTCCCACAACGACTTCTTCGAGGAAGTCGCCAAATACCGTGCCGCGCGTCGCATCTGGGCGCGCCACATGAAGGAGCAGTACGGGGCGAAGGACCCGCGCTCGCTGCTCATGCGGTTCCACACCCAGACCGCCGGTTGCTCGCTCACCGAGCAGCAGCCCGAGAACAACATCGTGCGGACCGCGCTGCAGGCCCTGGCCGCGGTCATGGGCGGAACCCAGAGCCTCCACACCAACTCGATGGACGAGACGTACGCGCTCCCGACGGAGAGGGCGGTCAAGATCGCGCTCCGGACGCAGCAGGTGATCGCCTACGAGTCGGGGGTGCCGAATGTGATCGACCCGCTCGGGGGGTCCTACTTCGTCGAAGCGCTGACCGACCGGATGGAGCGCGAGGCCGAGGCGTACTTCCGCCAGATCGAGGACATGGGCGGGGTCGTGGCCGGGATCGAGCAGGGATTCTTCCAGCGCGAGATCGCCGAAGCCGCGAGCCGCTACCAGGAGGAGATCGACGCCAGGCGCCGGATCATCGTCGGCGTCAACGACTTCGTCGAGAAGGACGAGAAGCTCGAGATCCCGATCCTCCGGATCGACCCGCGCTACGAAAGAGAACAGGTCGAGCGACTTCGGAAGCTACGCGCCGAGCGTGACGCCGGTCGCTGGACGTCCGCGTTGAACGGGCTCCGGGAGACGATTCGTGCCGAGGAGAACCTGATGGAGCCGGTCCTCGAAACCGTCCGCAGCTACGCCACTGTGGGCGAGATCGTCGAGCTCATGCGCGAGGAGTACGGGACGTGGCGCGAGCCGGAGATCTTCTAGGCCCCGACCGAGGCTGAACAACCCCAGTCATAAAGACAGCTGGGCCGTCTCGTCATTTCCGGACGGGGGAACCGGCAGCGGGGCATCACGCCGGTACAGCTCCCAGTACTCGTTCGCGGACACCCGAATGAAGGCCTTTTCGATTGCCGCCCAGTCGCGCGCCTCCGTTTCCGTGCGGTTGACGGGGAGCAGAACGTATTCGACCTGCTCGGCCCGATCCTCGAGCCGACTGCCAACCAGACGATCGTCGGTTCCGTACAGGATCACGCGAAAGGGGTTCGGGAACATGTAGATCAGTTGTCGATTAGCGAGGTGCGGCGCCACCAAATGATGTGCCGAAAGGACCGCATCCTCTGGTACCTGCTCGATGATCTGGCGAGCCGACTGGGCGCCTGGATGAGAGGAGGCCCAATGTGCCAGCTCGTTTCTCGACCAGGGCAATGGTCCCCAGAGGATCGAGGACCACGCCGCCGTGAGCACCACCGCCCCGATGGCCAGCCTGCGTCCGCGCCCGCGCAACACCCCTACCGCGTGCACGGCGCCGATGGTTAGTGCCGGCACGGCGACCAGCGAGTAGTGATACTCGATCTGATATTGATACCAGAAGGTCGACAGCACATTGGTAAACAGCACCAGCCCGCTGATCGCGGCGACGTCCGGAAGACGGAAGGCCGCCCACCCCGAGGGAAACAACATCTGCCAGATGTACCAGGGCCTGTCATCGGATCGCAGGTGTGCGAGGAGCTCTCCAGGACGATAGATCGTGGTCGCGATCAGACCGTGGATTCCTTCGAACGGGATCCGCCACAGGTTTCGTGTCGGCACACCGATCAACGACCGCATGACCACCAACATGGCGAATGCCATGTATCCAAGACTCCCGACAATCGTCATCAGTCCGATCCGCTGATCGCGCCGAAGCGCGACCCATATCCCGAGCGGCAGGACAACGAGCGACACGTCCTCCTTGACGAGCAACGCCAGCACGACGAACGCGACGTACGTTCGCCAATGGCGAGAGAGCGCTGCCCAGATAGCCATCCCGATGAACAGACCCAAGAAGGAATCGGGATGAAAGTTCTCAAGGTTGGTCCAGCCGACCGCCGGGTGGGCGAGGTACACCGCGCCAAACACGAACGCGAGGCTACCCGATTCGAGACGGTGCCGGGCATACAGGAAGACCGGAATCGCCCCCGCGGCGATCACCGCTGACTGGACGAACAGGAGCGTGTCAGCGGATGGCGCTATCCAGTAAAGGGGGACGAGAAGCAAGAGGATGAACGATGTGTGGTCGCCAAAGAGATGACGTCCCATGAGGGTCACGAAAGGCGTCTGAAAGTGAGATAGCAGCCATAGACCCTGGGCGTAGAGGCCGAGATCATAGGCGGACGTCCCGAATCCGTGGTGGATGTCGAGGGAGGTCCGGGCAAAGTGCCACGTCCACGCCCCCATTACGGCTACTAGGGACCACCACCACGGGTCGACGATGGCGAAACCTCGCAAGCCCGAAAAGAGTCCGCCCCAAGCCCGGCCCATCGACCGTCCCTCTTCCGCGTCGCCGGGGTTCGAACCTGTCCCTCTGGACTCGCTATCCCCCATCTGCCGGGAACTCTCGCGCTGAAGTTCGGTTGAATGTCAGCGGAAGACCCTTAGCGGGCGCATGGCCATGGCGCGCCTGTGGAGATGTGCCGAAAGAGCATGCCGCCGGCCAGCGTCGGCGTCTTGCCCGTAACCTGCTGCGCGCCCTTCGTCACGCGATGAAGCTTACGTAGTGGGCTGAAGTCGCGGTAGCTACTTCGATATCACGGTGGGATTTGCGGACGCGCGTCCTGCCGTCGTGAGTTGCCCCGGAGCGCAAGAACCTGTGATCTTGGTACCCACGGGGGAAAGCACGATGGGAGAGCGCCCCCGCCACATCCTGGTCTGGTCGCATTCCCTGGAATTCTCGCCACGGGTGCGGGGCCTCGGGGGAAGAAAGACCTGTAAAGGCGACCTACTGTTGAGAAGGCCGATGGATCACACCGTCTACGACAAGCGCCGCTATCCGATCGTCGACGTGCGGGAAGGATACGGTGAGTGGGTCCTAACCTATGACGAGACGGTCCACGAGGAGATGGACCTGCGCCTCCTCGAGCGGTTGCGGACGATGGACTGGTCCGCCTCGCGGGAGGCCCTCGACCTGGCATGCGGGACGGGAAGGATCGGCGCCTGGCTCAGGGAGCGCAGTCCGACCGATATCGACGGCGTGGACATGACCCCGGAGATGCTCGAGCGTGCGCGCCGGCGGGGTCTCTACCGAACCCTCCGTCTCGCGGACGTGACCGACACCGGGCTGCCGGATCATGCGTACGATCTGTGTCTCCAATCTCTCGCCGATGAGCACCTCCCGGACCTGGACCCCCTCTACGAGGAGGTCACGCGGCTGACTCGACCGGGCGGCAGTTTCGTAATCGTCGGCTTCCACCCCCAGTTCCTGATGGCCGGGGTGCCCACCCATTTCAAGCGGGCCCCGGGCAACGACGTTACGATACGGAGCTACGTACATCTTCTCAGCGACCACGTGAAGGCAGCCCGCTCACGCGGCTGGTCGCTGCTGGAGATGGACGAGGGATTGGTCGACGACGACTGGCTCCGCAAGGGGGCCAAGTGGGCGAGGCACGCCGGGCAGGCGATCAGTTTCGTCATGGCGTGGCGGCGGGAGAGCGCGTCAGAGTAGATCCGACAGGTACCACGAGATGGGGGGCGGACATGGCAACATGCAGAGCTGGAGATTGCGAGGTCGAGTGCGGCAGTGGCAAGGGCTGCGGGTGCATCGCGGAAAGTGATTTTCCAGGGAACTGCTCGTGCTATTGTTTTGGTGGCCAGCCGACGAAACCGTTGAAGGTCGACGGATCTACGCTGGTGGATGTTTCACTGAACGAGCTTCCCTTGATCGAGGCCGCGAGGTTCCTCAATCAGGTTCAAACGGAAAGCATCCTTGTTCCAACCTCTAGGATGAGCGAACAAATCTCGCGGACGATCAACAGAAAGTCCGTTGGCGATGTCTTGGACGAGCTGGGCCTCACGACACGAGAGCGCATCGAAAGAGGCAAACGCAGGATGGGCTTCCTCCTGTTCCTTGCAGGATTCTTGATCGCCGCCGTGTTGTTTGGGTTGGTTCTCTGAAACGGGTCCGTTTTGGACGAACGAGGACAGGAGGAGGTGAGGCGATGGACGAGCCCAAGATTCGCGTTCTGGTGGGCAAGCCGGGGCTGGACGGTCACGACCGGGGGGCCAAGGTCGTGGCGGCGGCGCTCCGGGACGCGGGCATGGAGGTGATCTACACGGGGCTCCACCAGACGCCCGAGCGGATCGTCGAGACCGCGCTCCAGGAGGACGTCGACGTGATCGCGCTCTCGATCCTCTCGGGGGCCCACATGACGCTCTTCCCGCGGATCCTCGAGCTCATGCGCGAGAACGGTCTGGAAGGCGTTCTCCTGACCGGCGGCGGGATCATCTCCAAGGACGACATGGCGGAGCTCGGCAAGATGGGGGCCGGTCGCCTGTTCGGGCCCGGCACGCGGACCCAGGAGATCGTCGATTACATCCGCGGGTGGGCCGAGGAGCACCGGGCGGCCCCCACCGCGTGAGCGGTCTGGACCTCTCCCCCGAACAGCGCCTTCTCCGCGACACGGTCCGCGAGTTCGCCCTGGACCGGATCGCGCCGATCGCCCGCGAGCACGACGAATCCGGCGAGTTTCCCGAGGACACCGTCCGCCAGATGGCGCAGCTGGGCCTGTTCGGGATCCCGTTTCCCGAGGAATACGGCGGCGCCGGGGCGGACGCGCTCTCCCTGGTCCTGGTAGTCGAGGAGCTGGCCAAGGTCGACGCTTCCCACTCGATCACGGTCGGGGCCCACACTTCGCTCGGGGCCTCGCCGATCCACGACTTCGGGACGCCTGAGCAGAAGGCACGCTACCTGACCCGGCTCGCGAGCGGCGAGGCGCTGGGGGCCTTCGGGCTGACCGAGGCGACGTCGGGGTCCGACGCCGCCAACATGAGCACGACCGCCGT
>DATEDS010000332.1:0-2493 GCA_035281565.1 Gemmatimonadota bacterium | reverse complement strand
AGGACGATCACGGCGAGACGCTGCCCGTCGTCTATCACGGCGTGAAGCCGGCGAACTTCGAGCAGGCGACGAGCGTGGTCGCCATCGGCACCTACAAGGGCGATCAGTTCGTGGCGGACCAGCTGCTCGTCAAGTGCCCGTCCAAGTACCAGGCCGAAGGCGCGCTGGACGAGCCGGCGCCGGCGCCGCGATCCTGACCGACCCCCCCGGGGCCGCCCAACCGCTGCTGGAGGTCGAGGGCCTGAGCAGGGCCTACGGGCCCGTCCAGGCGCTGGACGGGGTGACGTTCTCGCTGGACCCGGGCGAGCTCCTGGTCGTTGCGGGCCCGAACGGGGCCGGAAAGACGACCCTCGTCCGGACCCTGGCACGGCTGTCCCGGCCGAGCGCGGGAACGGTCCGGCTGGCCGGCGCGGAATGGCTCGACGCTCCGGCCGCCCGACAGCGGGAGGTCGGGCTCCTCAGCCACTCCACCTACCTCTACGACCGGCTGACCGCGCTCGAGAACCTCGAGTTCTATGCCCGGCTGTACGGGCTGTCCGACCCGGAGGCGTGCATCCGGTCGGCGCTGGAGAAGGCGGGGGCGGTGGACCTCGCCGACCGGCGGGTGGGGACCCTGTCGCGGGGCCTGGCGCAGCGGGTCTCGATCGCGCGTGCGATCCTCCACGACCCGCGGCTCCTCCTCCTCGACGAGCCCCATGCCGGGCTCGACCCTCACTCCGTACGCCGGCTGAACGGCGCCCTGGGAGACCTCAGGACCGGCGGTCGGGCGATCCTGCTGACGACCCACGACCTGGGGCGCGTGCCCGAGTCGGCCGGCCGGTTTCTGATCCTGGTCGAGGGGCGCGTGGTCGATTCCGGGAACCGTGGCGACGCCCGGGACGGGCTCGAGCGGCGCTACGAGCGGGCGGTCGCCCGGTCGGTGGGGGAGCCCTGAGAGGGCCGGGTCCGGCCCTCGCGATCCTCGCCAAGGACGTCCGGCTGGAGCTACGCCGGGTCGAGAGCCTGGCCACGATGGCGGTCTTCGCCGGGCTCGTGATCCTGATCTTCGCGTTCGTCGGCGACCCCGGCCCGGCCGAGCTGGCCCGCGTGGGCCCGGGGGCTCTCTGGGTGAGCGTCCTCTTCGCCGGGGCGCTCGGGTTCGAGCGGTGGTTCGCCGAGGAAGAGCGCAACGCCGCCCTCCACGGCCTCCTCCTGGCGCCGGTCGACCGGGAGCTCCTCTTCCTCGGGAAGTGGGCCGGCGCGACCGTGTTCCTGCTGGCGCTCGAGGCGCTCCTCGTTCCGGTGGCGGCGACCCTGTACCGACTCGATCTCGGAGGGGCCTGGGGAGCCTTCTCGCTGCTCCTGGTCGTGGTGACGATCGGCTACGCGGCGCTGGGGACCTTCTTCGCCGCGGTGGCGGCCCGGACGACGGCGAGCCAACTTCTCCTGCCGGTCCTCCTCTTCCCGCTCAGCGTGCCGCTCCTCCTGGCCGGCATCGAAGGCAGCCAGGCGCTGGCGGCGGGGGCGGGGAGCGACTATCGGGAGTGGCTGGGGCTCGCGATCGCGTTCGATGTCCTGTTCGGAACGGTGTGCACGATGGGGTTCGGATCCGTGATCGAGGAGTAGGTCGGTGACCTGGCTCCCCCGCTCCTGGCGGCAGCTCTGGTCGACCCTCGACGGGCGTCTGTATCACTTCCTGATCGACGTCCGGCCGTGGATCGGGTGGTTCGCGGTCGGCACGATGGTGTCCACCTTCGGGCTCGTCTTCTGGTGGGTGCCGCTCGAGGCGGTCCAGGGATACCCGCAGAAGATCTTCTACATCCACGTTCCCTCGGCGTGGCTCGCGTACGCGTCGTTCGCGCTCGTGTTCGTGGCCTCGATCCTGTACCTCCGGCAGCGGTCGGAGCTGTGGGACATCTTCGCCCGTTGCGCGGCCGAAATCGGGTTTCTCTTCACCACGCTCACGCTGGTCACCGGGATGCTTTGGGGGCGCCCGATCTGGGGAGCCTACTGGACGTGGGACGCCCGGCTCACGACCACCCTGATCCTGTGGTTCATCTACGGCGGCTACCTGCTTCTCCGGACCTTCGCCCGGCCGGGCATCGACGTGGGGCGGATCGCGGCCGTCGTCGGGATCATCGGGTTCCTCGACGTCCCGATCATCCACATGTCGGTCCTCTGGTGGCGGACCCTCCATCCGGCTCCCGTGGTCATGATCCTGGACAATCCGGGGGGAGGGCTCCCGACGTCCATGCTGGTGACGTTGCTGGTGTCGCTGTCGTCCTTCACGCTGGTCTTCGTCTACCTTCTGACCCAGCGGGTCTGGCAGGAGCGGACCGCGGCGAACCTGGAGCTTCTGGAGACGCTGCTCGACCGCACGGATCGCGGCGTGAGGGCGCAGGGGAAGGCCTCGTGACCTGGTATCTGTTCGCCTACGTCGCTTTCTGGGCCGCTCTCTTCGGATACCTGCTGGGCCTCTCCTCGCGCCAGGCCCGGTTGAACCGGCGGGCGGCC
>DATEDS010000331.1:0-18792 GCA_035281565.1 Gemmatimonadota bacterium | reverse complement strand
AGGTCTTCCGGCCGGAGACCGTCGCCGAGCATCACCTCCCGGTAGAACGGCACGCTCCGGAAAGCGTGCCGGACGATCGCCCGCAGGCGGCGCCGCTGGAGCCGGGCGATCCGTTCCTGAGAGGAGTACGGCAGCCGGCGCTCGCGGCGGCTCCGCGCGGCCAGGCGAAGCGAGTTCCAGGAGCGCTGGAGAAGGGTCACGTCTCAGCCCGTTCCGGAAGGCGGAGGAAGCCTCGCACCTTGCCTCCCGGGGTCCGGGCAAGCGCCTGGACGAACGCGACGGCAACGGTCGTCCCCGGGCCGAGCCGCGCGGCGAACTTGGATTCGGCCCTCCGACCCAGCTCCTCCCGATCGGCCGCCGGGTCGACGACGAGATTGACCTGGAAGCGGCTCGGCGACTCCTGGACCACCTGGTACTGCCAGACCCCGGCTTCATCGGTGAAGATCGACCGCACGGCCTGCGGATGGAGGACCGCCCCCGAGGGGAGGGCGACCCAGTCGTCCGAGCGCCCCTCGGGGAGCGATATCCGGGGCAGCGTCCGGCCGCATGGGCAGGTCCCGGGCAGACGACGCGCCCGGTCCTCCAGCCGGTAGTTGAGGAGCACGGTCGCCCGGTTGACGAGGTTCGAGATCACCACCCGACCCGGCTCCCCGTCGGGGACGCTGTTTCCCCCTTCGTCCACGATGCGGACGGGATAGAGGTCCTCGTTCACGTGCATCCAGGGCCCGGCGCCGCACTGGAAGGCGATCTTGAGCGCCTCGACGGCCTGATAACGGCCGAGGACGGGGATGCCGAGGTCCTCGATCAACGCCCGATCGGCGTCGGGCAGGGGGTCGGAGCTGTAGGTCACGACCTTCGGGCGATGGCGCCGCCGACCGTCTGCGGCGATGTGGCGGAAGAGCGGTCCGACGTAGCTTCCGTACCCCTGCACCACATCGGGACGATCCCGGTCGATCCGCGCCGCCGCCGACTCGAAATCCTCGAACACGGAGGCGGCGAGCCGCTCGATCCGGGCACCGGCCGGCCGAATCGTTCGTTCCATGACGAACGCCTGGATCTCCGGCCCGCTCGCGGACGGAGGCGCGAACGAGAGCTGCCGGTACCCGGCCCAGCGTCCGACGTGCCGGGCCACCAGGGCCCTATCCCGTTCGCCATGCGCGACGTTCGCGATCAGCGAGCCCGGGTCGTGGCGCACCCCGCGCGGCATGCCCGTCGTGCCGCCGCTCCGCAGGGTCAGGCACCGCTGGGGAGGATGCTCGGTCGACGCGAGCGCGTCGGGCCGGACCTGCAGGTCGCGGCCCTCGAGGAAGGGGAGCCGGGCCAGGTCCCCCGCGGTCCTGAGGTCTTCGGGTCGGAGACCCAGGCCGCGGATCGTCTCCCGGTACCATGGCACCGTCCGCCAGGCGTGATCGACCATCCGGCGGACGGCCCGGTCACGGGCCGTCCGGATCTCGTCCGGATCGAGGAACGGAAAGCGGCTCTGACCGCGCGCCCTGACGGCCAGAAAGGCCGTCCAGCCAAGGCGGACGGGAAGAGACCGGGAGCGGCCGGCGGTCACGCGCTCACGCCACCGCCGCGCCCTTGAGCTCCCTCACCATGCCTTCCACCACGGCCCGCGCGTCCCCGAACACCATCATCGTGTTCTCCCGGTAGAAGAGCGGGTTGTCGATGCCGGAGAAGCCGGGGTTCAGGCTGCGCTTGACGACGATCACCGTGCGCGCCTTGTACGCCTCGAGGATCGGCATGCCGTAGATCGGCGAGCCGGGCTGGTCGAGCGCGTCTGTGTTGACGATGTCGTTGGCTCCCAGGATGAGCGCCACGTCGGTGTCGGGGAAGTCGCTGTTGATGGCGTCCATCTCGAACACCTGGTCGTAAGGTATGTTGGCCTCGGCCAGCAGGACGTTCATGTGCCCGGGCATCCGTCCCGCGACGGGGTGGATGGCGAAGCGGACCCGCACCCCCTCCTCCTCGAGCAGCTCGGTCAGGTCGCGCACCGGATGCTGCGCCTGGGCCACGGCCAGTCCGTAGCCGGGGATCACGATCACGTTGCGCGCGCCCCGCATGAGCTCGATCGCCGTCTCGACATCTCCGACGTTCACTCCCCTCGAGACGGCCTGGGCCTGGACGCTGGTCGCTTCTCCGGCCACCGCGTCTCCATCCCCGAAGCCGCCCGCGAGAACGCTCGAGATCGACCGGTTCATGCCGCGGCTCATGATGATGGAGAGGATGAGCCCGCTGGTCCCGACGATCGACCCCGTGATGATCATGAGGTCGTTTCCGATGATGAAGCCGGTCGCCACCGAGGCGAACCCGGAGTAGCTGTTGAGGACGGAAATGACGACCGGCATGTCCGCGCCGCCGATCGCGACCACCCAGACGAGGCCGAAGACACCGGCCACGACCACGGTCAGGTAGAGGGGGAGCGGATCGTGGCTGGCCAGGAACCAACCGCCGAGGACGATGGTCGCGAGTCCCAGGCCGAGATTCAGGGCCTGGCGACCGGGCCAGGTTATGGGCCTTCCGGCGACGCGGCCGTTCAGCTTGGCCCACGCCATCACCGACCCCGTCCAGGTCACCATGCCGATCACCACGCCGAGGAAGATCTCGACCTGGCCGACCGTCCCCGGGTGCTCGCCCCGGTGGAACGCGATCAGGCTCACCAGGACGGCGGCCAGCCCGACGAACGAGTTGAACAGCCCGACCGTCTCGGGCATGGCGGTCATCGGAACACGCGTGGCGACGACCGCGCCGACGGCTCCACCCGCCAGGCCGGCGATCGCGATCCGCGCATACGCGTTCACGCCCGGCTGCACCAGCGTGATCGTGATGGCGATGGCCATCCCGATGATTCCGAGCACGTTGCCGAGCCGGGCCGTCCGCGGGGAGGCCAACCCCTTGATCGAGTAGATGAAGAGGACCGAGGCGACCAGGAAGGAGAGCGTCGTCAGGGTGCGCAGGTCCATGCTCAGCGCCCGCCCCGCTTCTTGAACATGCCCAGCATCCGCTGGGTCACCCAGAACCCGCCCACCACGTTGATCATCGCGAAGAACACGGCGCCCACGCCCAGCCAGCCGGCGTAGTCGAGCGCGCCGTATCCGGCGGTCAGCATCGACCCGACCACGATGATCCCGCTGATCGCGTTGGAGACCGACATGAGCGGGGTGTGGAGGGCGGGGGCGACCTTCCAGACGATCTGCCATCCCACGAAGGACGCCAGCACGAACACGGTGAGGTGACCCATGAATTCTTCCATCAGGCCTCCTTTCGGGAGCGGCGGTCCTCGCCGGCGTGAACCAGCGCGGCGGCCGTCACGATCTCGTCCTCGAGATCGATCTTCGGGCCGTCATCGCCCCACAGATGGGAGAGGAGATTCCAGACGGTGCGCGCATAGAGGAGACTCGCCTGTTCGGCCATCCGCGAAGCGAGGTCCGTGTAGCCGATCACCGTCAGGCCGTTCTCGCGATGCACTTCGCCGGGACGGGTGAGGGCGCAGTTGCCGCCCCGCTCGGCAGCGAGATCCACGATCACCGACCCGGGCTTCATCGCCCGGGCCATCTGCTCGGTGATGAGGACAGGGGCGGCCTGTCCGGGGATGGCCGCCGTCGTGATGACGATGTCCACGTCCGCCACGTGTCCGGTCAGCAGATCGCGCTCCTTCTCCAGAAACGCTTCCGACTGCGCGGCCGCGTACCCCCCGGCGGTCTCCTCGACCGCTTCGATCTCGAGCTCGATGAACCGGGCTCCCAACGACTCCACCTGCTCGCGAACCGGGGGCCGCGGGTCGAACGCCCGGACGACAGCGCCCAGCCGGCGCGCGGTCGCGATCGCAGAGAGACCGGCCACCCCGGCCCCGATCACGAGGACGTGAGCGGGGGTGACGGTGCCGGCGGCGGTCATGAGGAGCGGGAAGTATCGCCCGTACGCGTTGGCGGCTTCGAGGACCGCCTTGTAGCCGGCCAGGTTCGCCATCGCCGACAGGGCATCCATCTTCTGGGCGCGCGCGATTCGCGGAAGCGCCTGCATGGCCAGAGCGGTGGCTCCGGAGTCCACCAGCGCGCGGAAGGCTTCCGGGTCGGCGTCGGGATCGAGAAAGGAGATCAGCACCGAACCCCGGCCGAGGCCGCGCACCTCCTGCGCCGTCGGAGAGGCGACCTTCAACACCACCTCGGACGACCACACGTCCGCGACCGGAGCGATCCGGGCACCGGCGGCCTCGAAGTCGGCGTCGGAGTACGAGGCGGCCGAACCCGCGCCCGCTTCCACCAGAACATCGGCTCCCTTGGCCTTCATCTTCCGCACCGTTTCCGGAACGGCCGCGACGCGGCGCTCGTCCGGCGCGATCTCCTTCGGTATTCCTGTGCGCAGCGACACCCCCCGGGCTGAAGGCCGCGCCCAAGATATCGGAAGGGTGCGCGGTTTGGTACCGGGCGGGCAGGACCCCCCTCAGCGGGAACACGCCTCCCGTTCCCGTTATCTTCCGGGCACCTTCCGGCACGGCCGCGGCGTGGCCTCCGGAATTCCACCGCCTCCGCCCCCGAGGCATTCACCCGCGTCCGAGGAGCCCATGTCGCGCCGACCCCAGCCATCGGTACGCGAGCTCGCGGTCGAGCTCGCACTGTACGCCGTCCTGGTGGTCGGGTACCTGTGGGGCGTGCTGCTCCTTATCGACGACCAGGTGGCGGAGCTCTCGGCGGAGACCGGAGTCCTCTATGCGGTCGTGGCGCTCGCCCTCATCGTGGGTCAGGGGTTTCTGCTCGACATCGTCGTAGGGAACCTGCTTCGTTTCGTGCGGTCCTTGATGCGCGGACGGTAGTCGATGGACTTCGCGATCTCGGGCGAGGTCATCCATCCGGCCTATCTGGTCGCGATCGGCTTCGTGATCGGCGCCCTGGGGGGCTTCTTCGGGGTCGGCGGGAGCTTTCTGGCGGGACCGGCCCTTTTCGCCGTCGGCGTCCCCATGAACTACGTCGTCGGGACCGACATGGCGCACATCACGGGTAAGTCGATCGTCGCGGCCCGCCACCATCGCGCGCTGGGGAACGTGGACATCAAGCTCGGGCTCTTGATGGTCATCGGCACGGTCATCGGGGTCGAGGTCGGGGCCCAGGCGATCGAGGCGCTGGAACGACGCGGCAACGTGGAGGTGCCGGTCGGCATCTCCTTCACCGTCATTCTCCTCGCTGTCTCCGCGCTCATCGCCTGGGAGAGCTGGAGGACCATCCGCCAGGGGCGGGAGCCACGCACCCCGAAGCCTCTGTTTGCGGTCGACGTCACCTCGCTCAGCCACGTGACCAGGAAGGTCCATGCGATCCGCATCCCGCCGATGGTCTCGCTGCCCACGTCCGGCATCCCGGCCATCTCGCTGTGGGTGATCCTCGGCGTGGCCCTGGTGGGAGGGGTGTTCGCCGGCTTCCTGGGCGGGGGGGCCGGGTACGTCCGGATGCCCATGCTGGTCTACCTGATCGGCGCTCCGACCCACGTCGCCGTGGGGACGGATCTCTTCGAGATCGTGATCTCGGCCGGGTACGGCACGTTCACTCACGCACTGAAGGGAAACGTCGACATCATCATCGCGCTGGTCATGCACACCGGGGCCGCCATCGGTGCCCAGATCGGGGTCCAGCTGACGCGCCATTTCTCCGGTCCCCGCATCCGGCTCGCTTTCGTCCCGCTGCCGCTGATCGGGGCGGCGGTGGTGATCTACAAGCTCGTGTCGGGAACGGAGGTGGGATGAGGATCCTGGTGTGCAGCGACGGGTCGTCCGAGTCGGGCGACGCGGTCGCCTACGCGTCGAAGCTCCGGACCACCGAAGAAGACACGTTCGCGCTCCTGGGGATACGGGCCGGTGAAGCGGGGGACGCCAGCCTCCTGGAGGCCTTGCGCGACCAGCAGCACGTCCTCCGGGAGACGGGGCGTTCCGCCGATCTTCTCACCGGGACGGGCGAGCCGGTCGGCGAGATCGAGGGCGCCGCCGAGAAGGGGCGCTTCGATCTCATCGTCCTCGGGGGCCACCGTCGGGGCCGCCGCCTGACCACGTTCGGAACCTCGACCTATCGCATGGTGAGGTCCCTCCTGCCGCCGGTTCTCGTCGTCCCGTCCAGGCGCGAAGCCATCCTGCGGATCGTGATCGCGGTCGGGGGCGTGGGGCGTATCGAACGGGCGGTCGACGTCGCCGCGCCGATCGCCGCCGGAGTGGGCGCCCGCGTCACGCTGCTGCACGTGCTGGCCGAGCCCCCTTACGCCTATGCTCCCCTCGTTGAGCGCTACGTGGAGCCGGAGACGATCCCGTCCAGGTCGGACGCGCTCTCCCGTCTGCTCGGAGAGCTGAGCGGGCAGTTCTCCGACCGTGGCGTGGCGACCGACATCCGGTTCCGGTTCGGGCCGGTGGCGGAGGGAATCCTGTACGGCGCGCGCGACATGGAAGCCGATCTGCTGGTGGTCGGAACGTCCCCCGCGGGCGGGGAGATCAGGCGTTACCTGCTGGGGGACCTGGCCCGCGATTTTCTGTACGACCCACCCTGCCCGCTCCTGTTCGTGCGGACGGGCACCTCGCTGTGGCGGAGGGTGTACCGGGACTTCAAGGGAACGATCAGGAAAGGCTGATCGGGAGGAGGTCCATGCCGCCACGCAGGAAGACCGACGGGAAACCGGGTCATCGCCCGCCTCGGAAGCCCAGACCCGAAGACACCGGGATCCCTCCCGGGCAACGACCGGTCCGGCAGACGAAGGACCCCCGGCAGCCGCCGCGCGAGGAGGAGGCCGCCACCGAGCGTCCGCATCCCGGCCGGCACCACCCCGCCCGCGACGGGCTGTAGGCGGCGCGACCGGTCGCCGGTCCGTCAGCCGGCGAGCCGAGCGTCCAGCCGGATCTCCACGCCGCCCAGCGCCCGCGACACCGGGCACCCCTTCTTCGCCGCTTCGGCCTGATCGAGAAAGCCTTCCTGGTCGATGCCGGGAACGACGGCCTCGACCTCGAGCGCGCTGGCGCGGATCGTGGGCGCGTCACCGCCCGTGTCGAACTCGATCCGGGAGGTCACGCTGACACGCTCCGCCGGATGCCCCGCCTTCTCGAGGCCCGCCGAGAGAGCCATCGCGTAGCACGCCGCGTGGGCCGCGCCGATCAGCTCTTCCGGATTCGTGCCGGTCCCTTCCTGGAAACGAGATCGGAACGAGTACGGACCCTCGTAGGCGCCACTTCCCAGCTTCAGAGTGCCCTGGCCTTCCTTGAGACCGCCCCTCCACTCGGCGCTCGCCTTCCTCGTCGGCATGATGT
Organism: Gemmatimonadota bacterium; assembly: GCA_035281565.1. Classification (GTDB taxonomy): domain Bacteria; phylum Gemmatimonadota; class Gemmatimonadetes; order JACCXV01; family JAHWKZ01; genus DASRVA01. Next base: position 11,519 of record DATEDS010000331.1, on the reverse strand, counting down.
TCTCTCCTGGATGGCGTGGACGTATCAGGATCGCGCCGCCCGGCGGCGTGACGGGGGGAGAGCCTACCCGTCGGGGAGCAGCAACCGCAAGCTTTCCGTGGCCTCGATACGCATGGAGGGTTCGAGCATCGCCGGCTCCGCGAGTGCCCGCTCGAGAAGCGGCGCCGCCTCGAGATCACGGCCGAGCGAGGCCAGGATCCGCGCCCGGCGGTACTCCATGGTCGGGCTGGGGGCGCCCCAGGCGAACGCGCGGTCCGACGCGGCCAGCGCCTCTCGGAGCTCCCCGCGGCGGAAGCGCACCCAGGCCAGCACGTCCCAGCTCTCGACGGTCGGGCGGCGTCGAACGTCGCGCCCCGCGACGGCCAGGGCGAGGTCCTGTGTCGCCGCTCGCTGCGCGTGGTACAAGGCCAGCGGGTGGGCGTGGAGCGGCTCGGCTTCGGGCGCCCCGGCCACCCGGAGGAATTCCCGCTCCCACGCCGACCCGCCGGCGGGGTCGCCCTGCATCCGCCGGGTCTCCGCCAGGCGCAGGTAGAGGTCGGCGTGGGCGTCGACCGCGATCCGGCGGTAGAGGCGCTCGGCTTCGCTCCAGTCTCCGCGGGCATGGGCCAGGTCGGCCAGCCCTTCCACCGCCGCCCTGTACCCGGGAGACGCCGCGAGCGCCGCCGCGTAGAGGGTCGCCGCGGCTTGGGGGCCCTTCCGCGCGAGCTCCAGATGGCCCATCTCGGTCAGGCACCAGGCCGCTGTCGTCTCCCGACCGCTCCAGCCCGCGATCGTCCGGCACGCCTCCCCGAGCCGGGCTGCGGCACGGTCCGTTTCGCCCCTGGCGCTCAGCCAGAACGCCTCGCGGACCCGACGCGCCACCCCCGGCTCCTGCCGGGTCAGGGCCCGCTCCGCTTCGGCGTAGCTCCCGGCCGCGAACCCCGCGTCGAAGAGCGCGCCCCAGGCGTCGGGATCCGCGGAGTCCGCGGCCACGGCCCGGCGGGCCGCCGCCAGGGCGTCCGCGAAGCCGTGTCGCGCCAGCAGCACCGCCGACAGGCGCGTCCACGCGCGGGCCGGGTCTCGGGAGAGCGGGACCAGCGTCCGGGCCAGCCGCTCGGCCCCCCGGACGTCGTCGAGGTCGGCCGAGAGCCCGAACCTTTCCATGTAGCGGCTCGACAGGTGCGCCGCGAGGAGCGGGTTGGTCGGATCGGCGGCGAGCTTCGCCTCGAACCAGGCGATCGCCGCGTCGGTCACCTCCAGGTCCGGCGCCGCCCATGCCTCCGCGGGTGGGCGCGCCGGGCGAGGGAGGGCCGTCGCCATCGCCCACAGGCAGGCCAGGGCGAGGCCCGCTCCCGTCACCCGCAGTCCGGTCTTCTCCCTCATCCCCGGTCCGCTCAGTTCGGAGGCGCCAGGTAGGGGAACGCGCTCAGGAACGGGACGTCGTTGGCGTCCACGTTGTCGCTGCTCAAGGCCGTTCCCGCGCCGAAGATCAGCGTCAGCTCGCCGTCGATGACGTCGTCCGATGGAGCGCGCCCGTTCAGGAACGCGGTCGGCGCGGAGGTGTCGATCCGCTGGATGTCGGGCAGAACGGCGTCGGCGAGCCCCTCGGCGGCCGTGCCGGTCACCCCGAACGCCGCCAGCGTGGCCAGCGCCTCGTCACGGAAGTTGGCCCGGTCGTTGGCCGGCACCGACTGGTTGTAGGTCTGCTTCTGGGCGGTCGGGATGAACACCGTGTTGATCGCCGGCAGCCCGAAGCGGTCGATCTGCATGAACGTCTGCGGCGTCGGGTCCGGTCCCATCATGTCGTCGTCATCGTCGTCGCAGTCGGCGGCCACGGTCAGGCCCGCCAGGAGCAGAACGGCGAGCGGGCGGGCGATGCTCCGGAGGTCGAATCGGGACGTCATTCGTCGAGCTCCTTGTCTGTCGTCAGGACACGTGTGAGGGGTCATCGGCTGGTCGTCCCCCAGACCCCGATGGTCGGGCCGGCGCCCACCACCATCGAAGCCGGCAGCTCGACCACGATCGCCAGCGCGTTGGATCCGGCGAACGTGTCGATGCCAGGGTCGCGGAACTCGGTCGCCATCCCCATCACGATCTCGTTGAAGCGGGCGAGATCGAAGAAGAAGGGATCGTCGCGCACGCCCGCGAAGACCGTCAGCCCGCCCCCGGTCGCGGTGATCGCGTCGTCGCCGGTCGAGATCTGGACGGTGGCGACGTCGCCGCCGGGCAGCAGCTGGGTTGCCGCCCCCGTCGTCGGTGGAGCCCCCGGGCCGCGGAAGTGGACCGTCTGCGAGCTCCCGGCGCCGGTCGCGAACGCCTGGATGACCAGGTCCTCCACGGCGTCGCCGTCCTGGTCGATCTTGAACTGGTAGAGGGCGTCCTCATCGAAGGTCCGCGACTCGGCCGGAGGCACGAGACCGGGCACGGTCATGGCAAAGACGACGTTGGACGGGTTCGTCGGGCTCCTGAACGAGTACACGTCGGCGATGTCGACGGCCTGGTCGTTGCTCAGCGTCATGCTGTCGCGGTGGTCCGCGGCCGGCAGCCAGCGGTCGGCTGCCAAGGCCGCCATCCCGAGCGTCGCGACGAGGGCGATCGCGGCCGTCCGCGCCCGCCGACTGTATCGCGTCCAATTCATGGGTCGGCTCCTCGGTTGGGATCTTCGTGCCGGTCGTATCCTGCCCCGCGGATCGGGGCCCCGCACCGGCCGATCGAGCTCACGACCCCAGTACGGATGGCCGGCCCGGACGGATTGCCCGGCCTGGAGTCCGGCCGATAGGTTCCCGGCATCCATTCTCCCTCCCGCCCCGTACTGGAAGCGAGGTACGGCGCAGTCGCACGACCGGAGACCGCACTCGTGCCAGCGAACGACATCGGGGGGCTCCTTCGGGGCACGGCGGCCGGTGACCGGCGCTCGTTCGCCGAGCTCTACGACGAGACGAGCCCGTACGTCTTCGGCATCCTCCTGCGCATGCTGGCCGATCGCGAGCGGGCGGAGGAGGTGGCCCAGGAGGTCTACTTGCAGGCGTGGCGCACGGCGGGCTCCTTCGACGAACGGCGAGGCTCGGGATGGACCTGGCTCGCCATGCTGGCCCGTAGCCGGGCCCGCGACCGGATCCGTGCCGACGCCTCGTACGGCCGGGCGCTGGACCGGCTCGAGGCCGAGCCCGCCCTCGGCATCGATCCCAATCCGGATCCCGATCGGGAGACGGTTCTCGGGAACCTGCGCGAGCGCGCCCGGGCCGCGCTGGGCGCGCTCCCGGAGGAGCAGGCGCAGGCCCTACGGCTCGCCTTCTTCGGCGGGCTCACCCATCGCGAGATCGCCGAGCGGACCGGGATCCCCCTGGGGACCGTCAAGACCCGCATCCGGACCGCGCTCACCAAACTCAGGGACACGCTGGCATGAACGACGAACGGTTTCTCGAGCTGCTCCAGGAGTCGCTCCTCGACGGGCTGCCCCCCGAGGAGGAAAGGGCCCTGGCGGAGGAGCTGGAGCGCCGGGGTCTCGCCGGCCAGCGTTTCCGCCGCGAGCTCGTGGAGACGTTGGGCGCGCTCGCCCTCGATGCCGGGACGGCTCCCCCGCCGGACCGTCTGAGATCGCGGGTGCTGGCCGCCACCGAAGATCCGGCGGGCGTACGGCCGGCCACCGCGCTCCCGCGGAAGCGTCCGTGGCTCCCCTGGGCGGCCACCGGGATCGCGGCGGCGCTGGCCCTCTCGCTCGGCGTGTCCAACCTCAGGCTCCGGGAGCGCGCGGACCGGCTGGCCGCCGAGGTCGAGGAAGCGCGGAGAGGGCTCGCCGCCGCCGACAGCGCCGCGGTTCGGCTGGCCGATCTCCAGTCGGATCTCGATCTCCTGAGCGGACCCGGGTCGAGCGTGCACGCGCTGGCCGGCACCGGTCCGGCGCCTGATTCCCGCGCGCGCGTGTTCCTGGATCCCGCCACGGGGCGGGCCCTTCTGTTCGCCTACGACCTGCCGCTGCTCCAGCCCGGCGACGTCTACGAGCTGTGGGCGATCCGCGATGGGGTGCCGCGCGCGGCCGGCGCCTTCCGCCCCGGGGCCGACGGACGGGCGCGGCTGGAGGTGGCCGATCGGGCGCTCCTGGAGGATGTCGACGCGCTGGCGGTGACGGTGGAGCCGGCGCCGGGGGCGGAGGCACCGACAGGCGACATGGTCCTGATCTCTTCCTCCTAGGGCGCTCAGGATGGCCCAGCTCTTCGTTGCGCGACCTCGCCCGCCCTGCGGCGTACACGCACCGTACGCCTCGGGCTGGCTCGGCCGCGCGCCTCGACCTGGACCATCCTGAGCGCCCTCGTGGTCCGTGTCCTTTCATGATGGGCCGTGCCACCATGCGCGCGGTGAGATTCCATCGGACGGGCGGGCCGGAGGTCCTCCAGGTCGAAGAGGTCCCGGTGCCCGAGCCGGGGCCGGGGGAGGTCCGGGTCCGGGTCGAGCGGGCCGGGGTCAACTACATCGACACCTATTTGCGGAGCGGGCTCTACGATCCTGAACCGCTCCCCGCCGTCGCCGGGAAGGAGGGAGCCGGGCGGGTGGAACGGCTCGGCACGGGCGTCCGGCGGATGGCCGAGGGCGACCGGGTGGCGTTCTTCGACGCGCCCGGCAGCTACTGCGAGCGGGTCGTCCTTCCGGCGGAGCGTCTGCTCGTCCTCCCCGACGGGCTCGACGCCACGCTCGGAGCGGCGCTACCGCTACAGGGCATGACCGCCCATTACCTCACCCGGACGATCCGGCCGCTCGCGGAGGGCGACACCGTCCTCGTCCACGCCGCGGCGGGCGGCGTCGGTCACCTTGCCGTCCAGATGGCCGGTCACGTGGGCGCGACGGTCTTCGGAACGTGCGGTTCGGCGGTCAAGGCGGAGCGCCTCCAGACCCTCGGGGTCGACCACGTGATCCGGTACGACGAAGAGGACTTCGTTGAGCGGGTGCTGGAGGAGACGGCCGGCCGCGGGGTGGACCTGGCGATCGACGGCGTCGGACGCGCCACGTTCCGGGGAACGGTCCGGGCGACCCGGCTCCGCGGGCACATCATCCTGTTCGGGCAGGCGAGCGGGCCGGTCGAGCCGTTCCGGCCGCGCGAAGTCCTCGGGAGCCGCACCCTGACGACGGCGAGCCTCTTCGACTACACGCGTGACCGCGAGGAGCTCGTCGGTCGTGCGGAAAGCGTCTTCGGCTGGGCGCTGGAAGGACGGCTCAAGGTGTGGATCGACAGGGTCCTGCCGCTCGAGGAGGCGGGCCATGCGCACCGCCTCCTCGAAGGTCGTGAGACTTCCGGAAAGGTCCTGCTCGAGCCCTAGCGGCGGTCAGGCCTCTTCGGTGTCGTCTTCCTCGGTGCCGACCCGGAGCCTGGCGCACCCCAGCAGCGTATCGCGGGTTCCGCCGTTCGTGAAGATCTGCAGGACGTAGCTGCCGTTCCCCGTGACGTTGTCGTTGATCACGGCCGTGAACGATCCCATCGAGTTGTCGTCAGGCTCGATCATCGGGTAATCGCTCTCGCTGCCCATCAGGCGACCCGGGGACTCGCACGAGCCCTCGTACACGCCCCAGGCGTAGGTCCCCTGGGGAAGCAGGCCGGGGAGCGTGACCGACGCGCGCGTCCGGGAATCGTCCAGACGGGTCATGGTCGTATGGGCGATCGACTTCTGGCCGGCCTCCTTGCCGCCCTCGGCGCGGTAGACCTTCGTGTGCCAGTGCGTCGCGCTGCCCATCTCGGAGCCCGACCCCGCGGCCTGGTCGCTCCGCGCGGTGCAGGCCCCTGCGACAGCCAGTGTAACCAGAACCGCTGCCAATCTGTTGACCACGTTTCATCCTCCTGCGTGAAATCGGGTGGGATTGCCCGTCAAGTATACCACATGGCCGGTCGATGCGCCGCCGCCCCGATGACCCCCTTGGGCGTCAGTCCCCCCGCAGTTGCTCGGCCAGCTCGCCGAGCCGTTGGACCGACAATTCCAGGTCTTCGCGCCTCGTACGCGGGTTGATCGCGCAGAGCCTCAGGACCGGCTCGCCGCGCAGCGTCGTCGAGCTGACGAGGGTCGTGCCGTCCTTCAGCGCGGCCTCGACGAGACCGAGGGTCACCGAGCGCGCTTCCTCCGCCGCGACTCCGGGACGGGACCATGTGAAGGTCACGATCCCCATCCGCGCCGGCGTGACGATCCGCCACATCCCCGCGTCGCGGAGGAGGGTCTCCGCCAGCTCCGCGTTCTCGAACCCTCGCTCCACCGCCCGCCGGAACGCCGCCACGCCGAAGACCTGGATCGACATCCACAGCTTGAGCGCCCGGAACCCCCGCGTCAGCTGGATGCCGTAGTCGGCGAAGTTGATCTCGCCGAGCCGCGCCTCGACGTCACGCAGGTAGTCCGGCAGGACGTGGAAGGTCGTCGGAAGCCACTGCCGGTCGCGGACAAGGACGCAGCCGATCTCGAACGGTTGGAACAGCCACTTGTGAGGGTCGAGGGCCAGCGAGTCCGAGCGCCCCAGGCCGCGCAGCTCGCTGCGGCCCCGGTCGCACAGGACGGCCGCCCCGCCGTAGGCCGCGTCGGCGTGCAGCCAGAGCCTCTCGGCCCCGCAAAGATCCGCCAGATCCACGAGCGGATCGACGGCGCCGGTGTTCGTCGTCCCGGCGTTCGCCACGACGCAGAAAGGGCGCCGCCCGGCCGCGCGGTCGGAGGCGATGGCCTCGCGCAGAGCGGGAATCGAAAGCCGGTACCGGTCGTCCGAGGGCAGACGGCGCACCTGGTCCGGCCCGAAGCCGAGCACCGCGAATGCGCGATCGACGGCGGAATGGGTCTGGTCCGAGCAATACGCCACCCCGCCCGCGGTCCGGTCCTGCAACGCGACCCGCCGCGCCACGGCGAGGGCGGTCAGGTTCGCCATCGAGCCGCCGCTCACGAAGATCCCGCCCGCCTCGTCCGGCAGCCCGCACCAGCTTCGGAGCCAGTCCGCGGTGACGAGCTCGACCATGGCCGGTCCTGAAGCCTCGAACCAGGTTCCCGCGAAGACGTTCGTTCCCGTGGCGAGCAGGTCGGCGAGGGTGCCGATCCAGTTGCCGGGGCCCGGGACGAAGGCGAAGAAGCGTGGGTGGTGGACGCGCCCCATGTGTCCGAGCACGTCGGTCTCGACGCGCCGGATGACCTGCTCGGGGTCGCGTCCCTCTTCGGGCGGCGGCTCCCGGAGAAGGTCTTCGAGCTCCTCGCGCCCGGTGCGACGGCCGGCGGGCTGATCGCGAAGGGTGGCCCAGTGGTCGACGAGACGGTCGACGACCAGGTGACCCAGCTCGCGCATTCGCTCCGGCTCGATCTCGAGCCGGCCCAGGTCGTCCGCCTCGCGGTCGTCGGCCGTCGTCAGCGCTCGCCCGATCTCCCCGCGGGGAACGTCAGCGGATGACCGGCACGTACGGGAGGACGGCCAGGGGGCGCATCGGTCCCTCGCGCAGCGCGGCCGCGACGCCCGTGAGGGTATCGGCGAGCCGGACGAGCGCGGCACGCGCCATGACCTGCTCGACCGAGCCGTGGATCTCGGCTCCGCCTTCCCCGAGCGAGCGCAGCGCGAAGGCGTCCCGCAGCCGCTCGATCAGCCCCTCGGGGGCCGGGTACACGTGGAGCGCGACCGGCGCATCGGCGTCGATCCCGGCCTCCTCCTTGGCGTACGCGAGCGCCGCCTCGAGCCCGCCCATCTCGTCCACCAGGCCCTGGCCGACGGCCTGCGCACCCGTCCACACGCGGCCCTGACCCACCCGGTCGACTTCCTCGTGCGTCATGTCGCGCCCCTCGGCGACACGCTCGACGAAGCTCCGGTAGATGTCGGCGATCACCTCGCGGAAGGTCTCGCGCTCGACCTCGGTCAGGGGCCGGGTCATGGTCGGGAAATCGGCCCCGGGGTTGGTCTTCACGGTGTCCCACGAGACCCCCAGCTTGCGCCAGGTCTCTTCGGCGTTGAAGAGAACGCCGAAGACGCCGATCGAGCCCGTCAGCGTGGTCGGCGCGGCGACGATCCGGTCTCCGGCGGCGGCGATGTAGTAGCCTCCCGAGGCCGCCACGTCGCCCATCGAGACGATCACCGGCATATCCTCCGCAAGCTCCGTGATGGCGGCCCAGATCTCCTCGCTGGCGATCGCGTCGCCGCCCGGGCTCTCGACCCGCAGGACGACCGCGTCGAGCTCCTCGTCGGCGGCCACGTCGCGCAGCATGTCGATGACGGTCTCGGCTCCCATCACGCGCCCGAAGACGGGATCGTAGCGGCTCTCCCCCCCGGTGATGGCGCCGATCAGGTAGACCAGCCCGACCACTCCCTGGGTCGGACCGCGCCGGCCGGGGAGGTCGTCCGCGTAGGCCCCGACGCCGACGAACCGCTTCTCCAGCTCGTCGTCCCCGACCTGGTCCAGCGCGACGCCCCGCCCGGCCGCGATCGCCTGGCGGCGGACCTGGTCGGCATACCGCTCCCCGTCCACCAGGCCCATGTCGAGCAGCTGACGGGACAGATAGAGACCCCGGTCGAACGCGGCGCGGAACGGGGCCGCGTCCAGGCCACGGGCTTCCGTCACCGCGGTCACGAAGCGAGCATAGTGCTCGTCCAGGATCCCCCGCGTCACTTCGCGGTTCTCATCGGTCATGGCGTCGCGCCGGAACATGTCGGCCGCGCTCTTGTACACCCCGATCGCCTCGACCTGCGCGTCCAGCCCGACCTTCTCCAGAGTTCCCCGGATGAACGGGGTCTCGGCACGGAAGCCGTTGAGCTCCATGATCCCGTCGGGGAGAAGGAACACCGAATCGGCAGCCAGCGCGACGTAGTATCCGAGCTCGTTCGTCGGACCCACATAGGCATGCACGAGCTTCCCCGACTCCTTGAAGCTCGCGAGGCGAGCCCGGATCTCCTCGGCCTTCGCCCATCCGTAGCCCGGCAGCCCGACGTGCAGGTAGACGCCCGCGATCCGGTCGTCCGAGGCGGCCCGGTCCAGGGCCAGGGCGAGGTCGTGCAGCTCGAGGCTCGCTCCCTCGAACTGGGCGCTCAGGAGATCGGGCGGGGAGCGCTCGACCACCAGGCCGTCGAGCTCGATGGCGAGGATGGCCGGGGCGTCGAAGTCGGCCCGCGGGCCCCCCTTCAGGAGCGGCCGGAGCAGCAGGAAGCCGACCACCAGGACGATCGCGATCGCCGCCGCCACCGAGAGCAGGATGAGGACCAGCCGCTTCACGCGGGCAAGAGTCGCCTCAGCGAGGCGGCGGCGTCAAGCGAGAGGGCCGCGCTAGCCCTGGTTCAGGTCGCCACAGGCGACGACGGTGTCCATCTCCGAGGGCGACTCGTGGACGTTGATGTGGTAATCGGCTGCCGGATCCAGCGACACGTCGATCACCGCCTCCGCCGAGGCGGTGCCATCCAGGCCCGCCGCCAGCGGCGGGTAGGCCGAGGCGTCGCCGACGATGGCTCCGCCCGAGCCGCAAACGCCCTCGTGCACGTGCCAGGGCAGCATCGCATTCGAGGCCGCCCCACGGATTTCGATCGTGACGCTGGAACGCTGGTCATCGAGCTCGCGAACGCCGGCCTCCCCCTCGACTTCGAAACCGGCGTTGGGGGCGACCACGATGTCCAACGAGCCCGGTGCGCGTTCGGTCTCCACCGGTGTCTCCTCGACCGGCGTCTCCGGCTCGGCCGTGGTGGCCACTTGAGTGTCCGTACGGGTCGCGCATGCAGCCAGGCCGAGCGCGATGGCGATGAGGGTGAGCCCCGACGTCTTCATCGTCCTGCTTCTCCCTCGCGGCCCTGGTGAGTCGTGGATCGGCGGCCCGGCGTTCCCGGGCGACCAGGGGTAGACTTCCCCCTTTCTCTTCCAGGGTCACATCTCCGCTCTTCGATCACAAGTGGATTTCTGACAGTTGTCGGACTGGTTCGTCGATCTCGACCCGATTCGCCAGGCGTTCCTCGCCGGTGGCCTGACCTGGCTGGTGACGGCCGTGGGGGCGGCGCTCGTGTTTCCCTTTCGGCGGCTGCCGGCGCCCCTTCTCGACGCCATGCTCGGCTTCGCGGCGGGCGTCATGATCGCGGCCAGCTTCTGGTCACTGCTGGTCCCGGCGATCGAGATCGCCGGGCTGAGCGGAGGGCCCGGTTGGCTGCCGGCGCTGATCGGTTTCCTGGCGGGCGGAGCGTTCCTTCGGGTCGCCGATCGGTACCTGCCGCACCTGCACCCCTTCTTCCCGCGCGAGCGGGCGGAAGGGCCGTCGACCGCGTGGCGCCGGGCCACGCTCCTGGTCCTCGCGATCACCCTCCACAACATCCCCGAGGGGCTCGCCGTCGGGGTGGCTTTCGGGGCGGCGGCGGCGCAGCTCGACGTCGGCGTCGGGGCGACGCTGGGCGCCGCCGTCGCGCTCGCGATCGGAATCGCGATCCAGAACTTCCCGGAGGGCGTGGCGGTCGCCATGCCGCTGCGTCGCGAAGGCGTAGCCGCACCCAGGGCCTTCTGGTACGGGCAGCTGTCGGCTCTCGTCGAGCCGCTTGCCGCTGTCGCCGGGGCTGCCGCGGTGACGCTCGTCGGCGCCATCCTACCTTACGCCCTGGCCTTCGCGGCCGGGGCGATGATCTACGTGGTGGTGGAAGAGCTGATCCCGGAAAGCCATCAGGGGGGGCACACGGACCTCGCGACCGCCTCCACCATGCTCGGCTTCGGGGTCATGATGGTGCTCGACGTGGCGCTGGGGTGAAGATGGCGCGCCGATTCCCTGGATTCGATCAGCCATCGATGACCGATCGCTGGGCGGCGGTCGCCCTCCTCTCGGCCTTGCTTCTCCTCGCTGCCATTCCGGCTGACGCGCAGGACAAAGGTCCGCCGCACGACGTCCTGATCGTGGGCGGCCGCGTCATGGACGGGACGGGCGCGCCCGCGATCGACGCCGACATCGCGATCCGCGGTGACCGGATCGCGGTCATCGCGCCCCGTGTGGCCGGCGTCGACCCGGCCGGCGACCTCGCCGCCCGCGACACGATCGACGCGACCGGCCTCGTCGTGGCGCCCGGCTTCATCGACATGCTGGGCCATTCCGAGTTCCGGCTCCTCGCCGACGGCAGGGCGATCTCCAAGATCACCCAGGGGGTCACGACCGAGATCACCGGCGAGGTGACGAGCGTCGTGCCGGCCTCCGAGCGCCCGCGTGCGGAACGACGGAGCGAGATCGAGCCGTGGGGGGTCGAGTACACCTGGGACGACCTGGACGGCTATTTCGAGCGCCTCGAGTCGGAGGGGACCGCGATCAACCTCGGCACCTGGGTCGGCCTCTCCTCCCTGTGGCTCCACGGAGTCGGGCCCGAGGATCGCCGGCCCACCCGCGCGGAGATGGAGATCATGAAAGAGGCGCTGGACGACGCCATGGAGCAGGGCGCCTTCGGTCTCTCGAGCGGCCTCATCTACGCCCCCGGGCGTTACGCGACCACCGACGAGATCGCGGAGCTGGCGTCGGTGGCTGCCCGCCATGGTGGCATCTACGCCAGTCACCTTCGGAACGAGGGAGACCGGCTCCTCGAGGCGATCGACGAGGCGATCG
>DATEDS010000330.1:0-3043 GCA_035281565.1 Gemmatimonadota bacterium | reverse complement strand
AATCGGGTGTTCGCCCGTGTCCTTCGCTCGAGAAAACCGGTCAATCCACCGAGCGTTGCTACCTGATTCAGAGTTGGCTCCCGGCCTGGGACCCCGTTTCTAGCACGCCAACCCCTACCGCGTCCAGGTGTTGTTCTGCGGGTTCACGTCTCCCCACTCGGGGCCGGCGTTCACGGTGATCCGCTGCGCGCGGGCGGGCAGGGTCACCGTCGCCGTGGCCCGGTCCGAGCCGTAGAACGCCTGGACGGGGATCGTGACCGAAGCCGATGCGCCGCCGTCGGCGGTGGCTTCGACCCGCGCGGGCATGAGGAGGTCGCCGCGCTGGTCGACCGACACCGTGACGATCCACCGGTCGCCGGCCTGGTCCTGGTCGACCCCCAGGATCGCGAGGTCGCTCGTCGCCGTCGTCTCGATCCATCCGTGCCAGAACCAGCCCAGCTCCATCCCCAGCTCGTCCTGCATGAGACGGAAGAAGTCGGCCGGCTGGGGATGCCTGAAGCTCCAGGTCTCGTAGTAGCGGCGCAGGGCGGGGTCGAAGGCATTCTCGCCGGCGATGGCGCGCAGCGCGTTCAGCATGACGGCCGGCTTCACGTAGGCGCCGATCCCGAGCGCGAGGTCGCCGTCGAACTCATCGGGGAGCGTGCCGATCGGCTGCTCCTGATACGTGCGGATCCCCATCACGTACTGGGCGACGTTCAGGAGCTCGGGGGTGCTCTCGGGGAAATAGGCGCGCTTGCTGAGCTCGTTGATGAACGTGTCGATTCCCTCGTCCATCCACGCGTAGCGCCGCTCGTCGGAGCCCACCACCATCGGGAACCACATGTGGCCCCACTCGTGGTCCAGGACGTCGAACAGCTCCTCACGGCCTTCCTCCGGCGCCACGAAGACGACCATCGGGTACTCCATCCCGAAGACCGGCCCCTCGACCGCGGTGGCGGTCGGGTACGGGTATGCGCCGAGATAGTCGGAGTAGTACTCGATCGAATGCCGCGTCATGGCCGCCGCCTCCTGCCATGCCCTGGCCTCGGGGCGGTAGAGGGCGTGGATGAGGACGTCCCCTGCGCTCGTCGCGTCCCACACGAAGCGGCGGCTGGCCGCCCACGCGAAGTCGCGCACGTTCTCGGCCCGGAAGCGCCACGTGAGGGTTCCGGTCGTGGCCGGCCCGATGGCGGTCGGATCGGAGAGTTCGGTGGCCGTCACGACGTGCACGACCTGGCCCGCCCGCGCGTCCTCCAGGCGCTGCCGCTGCTCCGCGGTGAGCACCTCCTCGGGGTTCTGGAGCGATCCGGTCGCGCCCACCAGGTAGCCCGCGGGCACGGTCAACGCGACGTCGAAGTCGCCGTACTCGAGGTAGAACTCCCCCTGCCCGAGGTACGGCATCGTGTTCCATCCCTCGACGTCGTCGTAGACGCAGAGCCGTGGATACCATTGGGCGAGGAGCCAGTGGTCACCGTCGTGACCCATCCGGTCCGCGCCCGTCTCCGGGACGATGAAGCTCCAGTCGATGTCCAGGGTCGTGGAGCTCGCCGGGGGGAGCGGCTCGCCCAGCTCGATCCGCATCAGGGTCCCGTCGATCCGCCGGTCCAGGTCGCGGCCGCCGGAGGCGACGCGGGAGATCGTGTACCCGCCGCCCGCTTGGGATCCGCCGAACCGTCCCTGCTGCGGGAAGGTCTGGGCGCCAAGGCTACCCGGCGCGAACAGGTTCTGGTCGAGCTGGACCCACAGGTATTCGAGCGTGTCGGGCGAGTGGTTGGTGTACACGATCGTCTCCGATCCGGTCAAGGTTCCCGTCGCCGGATCGAGCGCGGCCCGGATCTCGTAGTCCACCCGCTGCTGCCAGTACTGCGGGCCCGGCCTGCCACCCCCCGTCCGGTAGACGTTCGGGGCCGGCAGCTCGGGCGACGCGAACCGCGGATCGACGGCCGCGCTCCGGCCTTCCTGGGCCCGCCCGGGTACGGTGGCGCACGTCAGGAGCGCGAGCCCCATCGACGCGCCCCGCCTGAGGGATGTCCGGATCAACGTGGCCTCCTGGTCGAAGGGATGGATAGGTTACGGCGTTCCTTCGTCATGGTCGGTCCTCGGGACCGGCGCCCGAATCTCGTCCCCAGCGGCCCGCCCGTCATGTTGCAGTACGCGCTCCGCCGCATCGTGCACACGATCCCGGTCCTCGCGGGCGTCCTGGTCGTGACGTTCGTCCTCCTGTACATCGCCCCGGGAGATCCCGTGCTGGCGATGGTCGGCGACCGGTTCGACCCGGCCACACTGGACCGGCTGCGGGCCGAGCTGCATCTCGACGAGCCCGTATGGAAGCAGTTCTACCACTACGTGTCCGGCCTGATCCGGGGCGACTGGGGGACCTCCTACATCACCCGCCAGCCGGTTCTTGACGGTATTCTCGAGCACTTCCCGAAAACGCTCTACCTGGCTTCGGTCGCGATCCTGTTCGCCACGCTCTCGGGCGTGGCCATCGGCGTGCTCTCGGCCGTTCGCCAGTCGACCTGGATCGACGGGCTCGGAATGACGTTCGCGTTCCTCGGCATCTCGTTCCCCGTCTACTGGATCGGCCTCATCCTGATCCTGATCGTCGCGGTCGAGTGGGGGGCCCTTCCTCCCTCGGGATTCGGCGGCGGGGCGCTCCCGCATCTGATCCTCCCGGCCCTCACCCTCGGCATGCGCTCGACCGCCTACATCGCCCGCCTGACCCGATCCTCGATGCTGGAGGTGATCCGGCTCGACTACATCCGGACCGCGCGCGCCAAGGGGCTCGCCGAGTGGACGGTGATCGGCAAGCACGCGCTCAAGGCGGCGCTGATCCCGGTCGTGACCGCGATCGGGCTCGACTTCGGTGCCTACCTCTCGGGTTCGGTCCTCACCGAATCGATCTTCGCCTGGCCCGGGATCGGCCGGTTCGCGCTGAACGCGATCCTGAAGCGCGACTTGCCGGTCATCCAGGGGACTGTGCTCTTCCTGGCCATTGTGTTCGTGCTCGTCAACCTGGTGGTGGACCTGTTGTACGGAATGCTGGATCCCAGAGTGCGGTATG
>DATEDS010000329.1:0-5334 GCA_035281565.1 Gemmatimonadota bacterium | reverse complement strand
CCCGGGGGGGGAGCCCGGCGGCCCAGCCCAGGCCGGAGCCGGACCGCCCATCGCGACGCTATTGCCAGTACGGCGTCGCTTCGTAGAAGTCGTACACCTCGACCTGCCAGTCCGAGTCCGTCGTGTCCGGCCAGTGATCCTTGTCGAAGCCGGGAGCGTTCTCGAGCCGAGCGCGATCCATGTCCAGGATCACCTGCTTCTTCTCGGTGTCGATCCGGAGCCTCTCCGGCGGGATCGCGAACAGCTTGTCGCCGACTCCCAGGAAGCCGCCGAACGACAGCACGGCGTACCGGATCCGTCCGGTCTCGAGATCCAGCATGAAGTCCTCGATCTTCCCGAGGTCCTCACCGTACGTATTGACCACCTTGTCGCCGGTCAGGGTGGACGCGGAGAGGACCGGTTGTATTCCGACATTACGCATGGGGTTCCTCCTTCCACGAGTTCGGTAGAGCTCGAAAAGGCCGCCTACCGCCCGACCATGATGACACCATGATACCGATCGAGATCGAGATCCGTCTGTCCGCTATCCTACAACCACGCTGGTAGTGGTAGGATCCGGTCGATCATCCTTCCAGGTGGGCGCGGACGGGCGGGGTGAACACCTCGGGGTGGATCAGGAAGGAGTCGTGTCCGGTGTCCAGGTCGAGCATGAGGAGCTCGGCCGGACGGCCGGCGTCCTTGAAGGCGTCGGCCAGCTCGTGGATCTCGAAGGGAGGGATCAGGACGTCGGTCTCGATCCCGATCAGAAGCGTTCGAGCCCGGATCCGGGCGACCGCGGGCCGCAGGCTTCCGCGATCGCGCCCGAGGTCGTGGAGGTCCATCGCGCGGGAGAGGTAGAGGTAGGAGTTGGGGTCGTACCGCTCGACGTACCCTTCGCCCTGGTGCTGGACGTAGGACTCGACCTGGAATCGCCCCGTCAGCGAGAACAGCTCGCCATCCCGCCATTCGCGACCGAACCTCCGTGTCCACTCGAGGTCGGAGCGATAGGTGATCGTGCCGATCTCCCGCGCCAGCGAGAGGCCGTCGGCGGGCTTCTCACCGCCGTAGTAGCGGCCGCCCCGCCAGCGGGGGTCCAGCATGACCGCGCGGCGCTGGACGCGCCGGAGGGCGATCGCGAACGGATGGGTCATCCCCGAGGCGCTGGTCGCGACCAGCCGCTCCACCTTGTCGGGGAACAGGGTCGCGTATTCGAGGGCGAGCATGCCCCCCATCGACGACCCCAGCACCGCGCGGTGCCGATCGATCCCGAGATGCTCGAGGAGCGCCCGCTGGAGGCGCATCATGTCACGCAGCGTCACGACCGGGAAGTCGAGGGCATAGGGCGCCCCGGTCGCGGGGTCGGCCGAGGCCGGACCGGTCGAGCCGTGGCACCCCCCCAGCACGTTGCAGCAGACCACGAACCAGCGGTCGGTATCGAGCGCCCTGCCGGGCCCGACCATCTCCTCCCACCAGCCCGGCTCGTCCTCGGGACCATGGCTGGCGGCGTGGGCGCTCGGAGACAGGCCGGTCGTCAGGAGGACGGCGTTGGCGCCACCCTCTACCAGCCTTCCCCAGGTCTCGTAGGCCGTGACCGGGCTCTCGATGGCCTTTCCGGACTCGGTCTCGAAGGGCCCCGGATAGGTCCAGTGCTGGCGGAACGGCTCGGCCATGGGCCGGAAACCTAACGAGGGTGCGGACGCCGACCATAACGCGGTTGCGGCGTCGCCGTCGAGTCGTCAGGTTTAGCCGCCGATGACGGTCGCGGAGCGGTTGGGGGAGCAGCGGAGCTTCGGAGAGACCCGGCGCGTGGACGCCTGGTGGGTCCAGCCGCTGGTCGTCTTCCTCGGCCTCGGGGCGTTCGTCGTCTACGCGACGTGGGCCGCGTTCCAGGGGGCCCACTACCACTGGGGACCCTACCTGTCCCCGTTCTACTCGCCCGAGCTGTTCGGCGAATCGGCGCACGCCTGGTTCGGCCCCAGGCCCGGCTGGTGGCCGGGGTGGCTGCCCTGGTCGCCGGCGTTCCTGATCCTGTGGGCCCCGGGGGGCTTCCGTCTCACCTGCTACTACTACCGGGGCGCCTACTACAAGGCGTTCTGGGCCGACCCGCCGTCCTGCGGGGTGGGCGAGCCCCGCAAGGCGTATCGCGGGGAGCGGTCCTTCCCGCTCGTCCTGCAGAACGTCCACCGCTACTTCCTCTATCTCGCGATCCCGTTCCTGTTCTTCCTGTCGTGGGACGTCTGGAAGGCGCTGCGGTGGGAGACCCCTGGCGGCGTCGAGCTCGGGGTCGGGGTGGGGACGCTGGTCCTCGCCGTGAACGTCGTCCTCCTCGCCGGCTACACGCTGGGGTGCCACTCGCTCAGGCATCTGATCGGCGGGAAGATCGACCGCCTGGCCGGACGCCCCGTCCGCTTCGCGAGCTACCGGTGCGTCTCGTGCCTCAACCGCCGCCACATGCTGTGGGCGTGGACGAGCCTCTTCTGGGTCGCCTTCAGCGACGTCTACGTTCGGCTCGTGTCGATGGGCGTCTGGACGGACTGGCGGATCCTTTGAGCGGGTTCGGCACGGCATTCATCGCGCTCCGGGCGATCGTGTATACCACGCTCTTCCTCGGCGGCTGGCTCTGGCTCGCCTGGTGGGCGCACCGACAGGATTACCTGCTGGCGGTTTGGCTTCCGGGATGGACGATGGGGCTGGGGGTCGGGCTCATGGTGATCGGTGCCGCTCTCGCCCTGGCCTGCGTGGCGACGTTCGTTGTCCGGGGCCGGGGCACCCCCGCTCCGTTCGACGCGCCACGCGAGTTCGTCGCCACCGGCCCGTACCGGTGGGTCCGGAACCCGATGTACATCGGCGGCTTCCTGCTGCTGACGGGGTACGCGCTCTGCGCCGGCTCGGTGGCCGCCCTGCCGGTCGCCTTCGCGATGTTGGCCGTCACCCACCTTGTCGCCGTCCTCTACGAGGAGCCGACGCTCCGGCGCCGCTTCGGGTCCAGCTACGAGGAGTACGTCCGATCGACGCCGCGGTGGCTCCCCCGACTCCCGGCCCGTCGCGGATGATCGCGAGGCTCCGGGCGGCCCATCATGGTTGACCTCGAGACCCACGGCCACGATGTCCTCGTGATCGGGGCCGGCGGGGCGGGGCTCCGGGCCGCGATCGCCGCCTCGGCCGAGGGCGCCACGGTGGGCGTCGTCTGCAAGTCGCTCCTCGGCAAGGCCCACACGGTCATGGCCGAGGGCGGGGTCGCGGCGGCCCTCGCCAACGTCGACGAGCGGGACGACTGGCGGGTCCACTTCGCGGATACCATGCGGGGCGGCCAGTACCTGAACGAGTGGCGGATGGCCGAGCTCCACGCCCGGGAAGCGCCCGAGCGGGTCCGCGAGCTGGAGGCGTGGGGCGCGCTCTTCGACCGGACGCCCGACGGCCGGATCCTCCAGCGGAACTTCGGCGGCCACGCCTACCCGCGGCTCGCCCACGTCGGCGACCGGACCGGGCTCGAGATGATCCGGACCCTCCAGGACCACGGGATCCATCGTGGCCTCGACGTCCATATGGAGGTGACGGTCGTCACCCTCTTCACGGCCGACGGCCGGGTGGCGGGCGCGCTGGGCTACGACCGGGAGCGGGGCCGCTTCAGGCTGTTCCGCGCGAAAGCGGTCGTCCTGGCGACGGGCGGGATCGGCCGCGCATTCCGGATCACGTCCAACTCGTGGGAGTACACGGGCGACGGCCACACGCTCGCCTACGACGCCGGCGCCGAGCTGATCGACATGGAGTTCGTCCAGTTCCACCCGACGGGGATGGTCTGGCCGCCGTCCGTCCAGGGGATCCTGGTGACGGAGGGGGTCCGGGGCGAGGGTGGGATCCTCAAGAACAGCGAGGGGCGGCGGTTCATGTTCGACGACATCCCACCCCTTTACAGGGACACGACGGCCGCAGACCCCGAGGAGGGGTGGCGCTACACCCAGGGGGACAAATCGGCCCGCCGGCCGCCCGAGCTCCTGACCCGGGACCACGTCGCGCGGTGCATCGTGCGCGAGGTCCGGGAAGGACGTGGATCGCCCCACGGCGGCGTGTACCTGGACATCGCGTGGATCAGGGAGAAGCGCTCGGACGCCGAGGAGCACATCAAGCGGAAGCTCCCGAGCATGTACCACCAGTTCAAGGAGCTGGCGGAGATCGACATCACCGAGGTGCCGATGGAGGTCGGGCCGACGACCCACTACATGATGGGGGGCGTCCGGGTCGACCCGGAGACCCAGATGTCGACCGTGCCGGGTCTCTTCGCGGCCGGCGAGGTGGCGGCCGGGCTCCACGGCGCGAACCGGCTGGGCGGGAACTCGCTCTCGGACCTGCTGGTCTTCGGAAAGCGCGCCGGCGACTTCGCCGCCCGGTTCGCGCGCTCGAACGGGCCGCCGGCGATCGATCCGGCCCGGGTCGAGGAGGCCGCGCGACGGGCCCTGGCCCCGTTCGGGCGCGAATCGGACGAAGGTCCGTACGCGGTCCAGCGGGACCTCCAGGCCCTCATGCAGGACAAGGTCGGGATCGTCCGGACCGAGGCCGAGATGCGGTCGGCGGTCGAGGAGCTGGCCGGCCTGCGCGAGCGCGCGGGCAGGGTCGGCGTGACCGGCCACCGCGAGTACAACCCCGGCTGGCACACGGCGCTCGACCTCCACAACTTGCTGAGCGTGTCGGAGGCGATCGCGCGGGCGGCGCTCGAGCGGAAGGAGAGCCGCGGGGCCCACTTCCGCGAGGACTTCCCCGCCAAGGACCCGGCGCTGGACCGGCGGCGGTTCGCCGTCCGGAAGGGGGCCGAGGGGAGGATGGAGCTCCGGGCGGAGACCCTCCCGGAGATGCCCGCGGAGCTTAAGAGGATCATCGAGGAGAACGGCTAGTGCGCGAGGCGACCTTCAGGATCTGGCGCGGCGAGCGCGGTCAGGGCGAGTTCCGGGACTACGAGACCGGAATCTCGGAGGGTATGGTCGTCCTCGACGCCCTCCACGAGATCCAGGCCGGGCAGGCGAACGACCTGGCGATCCGCTGGAACTGCAAGGCCGGCAAGTGCGGCTCGTGTTCGGCCGAGGTGAACGGCATCCCGCGGCTGACCTGCATGACGCGGCTCTCCGAGCTCCCGCTCGACGGCCCCGTCACCGTCGAGCCGATGCGTGCCTTCCCGCACCTGAAGGACCTGGTGACCGACGTGTCCTGGAACTACGAGGTCAAGAAGCGGATCAAGCCGTTCCGGCCGCGGCCCCCGGACGCTCCCGACGGGACCTGGCGGATGGACCAGCGGGATGTCGACCGGGTCCAGGAGTTCCGGAAGTGCATCGAGTGCTTCCTGTGCCAGGACGTGTGCCACGT
>DATEDS010000328.1:0-7071 GCA_035281565.1 Gemmatimonadota bacterium | reverse complement strand
GTCGGCTCGACCAGGTCACGCGAGATGCTGAGCAGGATCCCGACCGCGATCAGGTCCACGATGAGCGCCGTCCCGCCGTAGGAGATGAAGGGCAGCGGAAGGCCGGTCGTCGGCAGCGCGGCCGTGGCCACGCCCATGTTGAGGAGTGCCGAGCCGGCGATCAGCGTGGTGATCCCGGAAGCGAGGAGGAAGCCGAAGTGGTCGGGCGCCCGGCGTGCGATCCGGTACCCCAGGGCCGCCAGGTAGAGGAACGCCGCCAGCAGCGCGATCGTCCCCGCCACGCCCAGCTCCTCGCCGATGATCGACACGATGAAGTCCGTATGCGCCATGGGAAGAAAGGCATACTTCTGCTTGCTCGACGTGAGGCCGACGCCGAACCAACCCCCCGACCCCAGGCTGATCAGCGACTGGTTGATCTGGTAGGAGATCCCCTGGATGTCCGAGGACGGGTCGAAGTAGGCGGTCAGCCGGCGCATTCGGTACGGCTCGAGGACCATGATGCCGATCGCCACCGGGATGCCCACCGCCACGATCCGCGCCAGGTGCCGGAACGGGACGCCGCCCAGGAAGAGCAGGGTCCCGGCCAGCGCGAACAGCAGGAACGCGCCCTTGAAGTCGGGCTGGAGGAGGACGAGTCCGGCCATCAGGACCGGCATGACCAGCAGCGGGACGATGGCGTCGAACCCCGCGTCCAGCCGGTCGCTGCGGCGGGCCAGGACGGCGGCCATCCAGACGACGAGGGCCAGCTTGGCCAGCTCGATCGGCTGGAAGGTGAAGGCGGGCAGGACGATCCACCGGCGGGCCCCGTTGATCTCCGGCGTCAGCGATCCGGCGAGCGGGAGGGCGAGCACCACCAGCAGGGCGACCGCCACCCATACGAACGGCTTGGCGAAGCGCTGCCAGACGCGATAGTCGACGGCCGCCACGAGGAACATGCCGAGGAGCCCCATGAGCGCCTTCACCGACTGGCTCAGGAAGTAGTAGGCGCTGTTCCCCTGCTGGTGCATGGCGAGGACGTTGCTCGAGCTGTACACCATGACCAGGCCGAAGGCGACGAGGAGGAGCGTCAGCGAGCGGAGGCTCCGGTCGGCCGGACGCCGCATCCCGGGGCGCGACGCGCCCGGCCTCCGCTCGCGATATCGGTTGGACCGGCGGGTCACGCCCGCCTCCCCGCGGGGGCCTCACGGACCAGCTCGCGGAAGCGCGCGCCCCGCTCCTCGTAGTCCGAGAACTGGTCGTACGACGCGCAGGCCGGGGCGAGCAGAACGACGTCGCCCGGCCGTGCGATCGCCCGCGCGCGCTCGACCGCCCGGTCGAGCGTACCGGCCCGCTCGACCGGCGCCGCCGCTCCGAGCTCGCTCTCGATCAGGGGCGCCGCCTCGCCGATCGCCAGGACCGCCCGCGCCCGGCTCAGCCGGGACGCGAGCGGGGCGTACGAGGAGCCTTTGTGACGGCCCCCCATGATGACGACGAGCGGAGCGTCGAACGCCTCCAGCGCGACGAGGGCCGCGTCGACGTTGGTCGCCTTGGAGTCGTTGACGTAGCGGACCCCGTCGAGCTCGGCCACCGTCTCCAGCCGGTGCGGAACTCCGCGGAAGGAGGCCAACCCGTCGGCGATCGCGGCTCGGTCGATCCCCATCAGCGACGCGGCCAGAGCGGCCGCCAGCGCGTTCTGCAGGTTGTGGGCGCCCGGCAACGCGACCTCGTCCGCCGCCAGGACCGGACCCGCGTCCGGCACGCCGACGAGGGCGATCCGCCCGCCGGCGGCGGTCGCCCCCGACGCCACCGTCCGGCTCCGGTGGAAGGCGTGCCGCCTGGGCGGCCGGCCCGCGGCGAAGGTCGTCAGGGCGGGGTCTTCGGCGTTCAGCCCGAGATGATCCTCTGGGCCCTGGTTCTCCGCGATGCGCTCCTTGTCCCGGGTGTAGGCCGCCATGTCCGGATACCGGTCCAGATGATCCGCGGTCAGGTTCAGGACGATCGCGATCCGCGGACGGAAGGCGGCGATCCCGGCGAGCTGGAAGGACGACACCTCGAGCACGAACCAGTCGGGCGCCGCCTCCTCCAGGACCGCCGTCGAGAACGGCCGGCCGATGTTGCCGGCCACGCTCGCGTCCAGCCCCGCTGTCCTCGCGATCGCGCCGAGGAGCGCGGTCGTCGTCGTCTTGCCGTTGGTCCCGGTGATCGCCGCGATCGGCGCCTCCGCGAACCACGAGGCCACCTCGAGCTCGGCGAAGACCGGTATCCCCCGCCGGGCGGCCTCGACGAGGGCCAGCATGCCGGGCGGGATCCCGGGGCTGACCACGATCCAGTCGCTGGCCGACAGACGGGCCGGATCGTGGCCGCCGGTCGCGGCCTCGATTCCAGCCGCGCGGAGACCGGCGGCCGCGGCCTCCACGGCCCGCGTGGACGAGACGTCGCTGGCGTGCACGGACGCCCCCTCGCGGGCCAGCAGCCTCGCCGCCGCGGAGCCCGAGCGGGCCAGCCCGAGCACCGCCACCCGCGCGCCCTGGACGGCGACCGGCCGCGTGCTCACCGGATCTTGAGCGTCGAGGCGGCAATCAGCGCGCACAGGATCCCCAGGATGTAGAACCGCATCACGATCTTCTCCTCCGGCCACCCGCTCAGCTCGAAATGATGGTGGATCGGGCTCATCTTGAAGACCCGCTTCCCGCGCAGCTTGAACGACGCCACCTGGACGATGACCGACAGGGCCTCGATGACGAACACACCGCCCACGAAGATCAGGACGAACTCCAGCTTGAGCAGGACGGCCAGCGTTCCGAACGCTCCGCCCAGCGCCAGCGACCCCGTGTCGCCCATGAACACCTGGGCCGGGTGGGCGTTGAACCACAGGAAGCCGAGGGCGGCGCCGAGCAGGGCCAGGCAATAGATCGTCAGCTCCCCCCCGCCCGGGACGAACAGGATCTGCAGGTATTGGGACCAGTCGGCGCGGCCGATCACGTACGCGAACGCCGCGAAGGCGGCGGCCGCGATGGCCGCCAGCCCGATCGCCAGCCCGTCCAGCCCGTCGGTCAGGTTGACCGCGTTGGTCGAAGCGATGACGACCAGGATGATGAACGGGATGTAGAGCAGGCCGAAGTCCACGAACCGGTCCTTGAGGAACGGCACCGGCGTCATCGTCGTGAACGCCCCATGGACCGGATTCAGATGCAGCCACATTCCGATGATCACGCCGAGCAGGACCTGGCCGACGATCTTCTGCATCGCGATCAGCCCCTTGGACTGCCGCTTGACGACCTTCAGGTAGTCGTCGAGAAACCCGAGCCCGCCCATCCACAACGTCGCCACGAGGACGATCTGGATGAAGGGCTCGCTCAGATCCGCCCACAGCAGGGTCGGGATCACCGTGGCGAGGATGATCAGGACGCCGCCCATGGTCGGGGTTCCGGCCTTGGCGTAGTGGGCCTGTGGACCCTCCTGGCGGATCATCTGTCCGGCCTTGAGGTCCCTCAGCTTGCGGATCACCCACGGGCCCAGCAGGAACGCCAGGACGAGCGCGGTCACGGTCGCGTAGGCGGCGCGGAAGGTGATGTAGCGAAACAGGTTGAAGAACGTGTACTCGTCGGCCAGCGGAACGAGGAGGTCGTAGAGCATCAGCGGCCGCCCTCGGTCGCGCCGACCCCGTTCACGCACGCCTCGCGGACCTGGGTCACGATCTCCTCGAGCGCGGCGCCTCGACTGGCCTTGAAGAGCACGGCGTCGCCCGGCCCGAGGCTCTCGACCAGCCACCGGACCGCCGCGTCCCGGTCGGCGCGGAGGCTCTCGAGCCCGGCGGCCCGGGCGCCCCTGGCGATGGCGGAGGCCTCCTCCCCGACCGCGACGACCTGGTCGATCAGGCCCGCCAGCGAGCGGCCGACCTCTTCGTGCATGGCGGCGCTGTCGGGACCCAGCTCGAGCATCTCGCCCAGGACCGCGATCCGCCGGTGCACGCCCGACAGGGCGGCCAGCGTGGCGGCCGCCGAGAGGACGCTGTCCGGGTTGGCGTTGTAGCAGTCGACCAGGGCGGTGATCTCGCCCCACCGCTCGAGCTGCATCCGCATCGGGAGCCCCTCGGGCTCGGCCAGGCCGCACGCGATCACGCTCCCGCCCAGCCCGGTCTCCCGGCCCACCGCCACCGCCGCCAGCGCGTTCACGACGTTGTGACGGCCGACCAGGCGGAGGCGGTAGGTGCGTCCGTCCAGCTCGAAGAGGCCCCGCCCCTCGTCGTCCAGCGACCACCGCTGCGGGCAGAGGTCGTTGTGAGGCTCGAGGCCGTACGATACGGTCCGGCAGGCGAGGCTCCGGGCCGCCTCGCGCAGCTGCGGCTGGTCGCCGCAGTAGACCAGCAGCCCGTCCGGCGACAGGGCCCGCGGCAGGGCCAGCTTTTCCTCCAGCACCGCCTCGATCGACCCGACCCCCTCGAGGTGGCTCGCGGCCACGTTGGTGACGACGGCGATCTCCGGCCGTGAGATTCGCGCCAGCGGTGCGATCTCTCCGGGCCGGTTCATCCCCATCTCGACCACCGCCCATTCGTGATCGGGATCGATCTCGAGCAGCGTCAACGGCACGCCGATCTGGTTGTTCAGGTTTCCGACCGTGCGCGTCGCGCGGAACCGCTGGGCGAGCACGGCGTGGACCAGCTCCTTGACGGTGGTCTTTCCGTTCGATCCGGTGATCCCGACGACCCTGACACGTAGCCGCGAGCGATGCCAGCCGGCCAGCGCCTGGAGGGCGGTCCGCCCTTCGTCGACCGGCCAGAAGGCGATCCGGTCCCGACCCTCGAAGGGTGCGTCGCGTCCGATCGCGCCGGTCACGCCGGCCTCCACCGCGTCGGTCAGGAACCGCTGGCCGTCGTACCGCTCGCCACGGAGCGCGACGAAGAGCTCGCCGGGACGGGCGCGTCGGCTGTCGATCGTGACCCCCGAGAAGACCAGGCCGGCCGGTGCGGCGCGCTCGGGCCCGTGACGCAGGGCGGCGGTCACGTCGGCGGCCGACAGGCGGGCGCTCAAGACGAGGCGTCCCGCGCCGCCAGGGCGCTCTCCGCGATCTCGCGGTCGGAGAACGGGTGCTTGGTCGTTCCGATCCACTGGTACCTCTCGTCGCCCTTTCCCAGCAGGCAGACCACGTCGCCCGGCTCGGCCTCGGCGATGGCCCGCCGGATCGCCGTCTCCCGGTCGTCGATCCGCTCCCAGCGTGCGGTCGTGCCCGTGAAGCCGGGCAGGGTGTCCTCCATGATCCTCTCGATCGGCTCGCGTCGCGGGTTGTCGACGGTCACGTAGACGACGTCCGACAGCGATCCCGCCGCGCGGGCCATCCGGGGGCGCTTGCCTCGATCGCGCTCCCCGCCGCAGCCGAACACGCAGAAGATCCGCCTGGCCCCGGTCTCGCGCACGGCCCGGAGCAGCCGCTCGAACGCGAGCGGCGTGTGGGCGTAGTCGACGATCGCGGTCACGCCTCCTCCCTTGATCACCTCGTACCGCCCCGGCACCCTGCGGACCTCGGCCAGCGCCTCGCCGATGTCGGCCGGCTGGATCCCGAGCCCGGCGCCCAGGGCGCTGGCCGCCAGCGCATTGGCGGCGTTGAACCGGCCGGCGAGGGAGAGCCGGGTCTCGAACCGCCCGGCCGGCGTCCGCACGACCAGCCAGGTCCCATCGGGAGCGGCCTCCATCCGCTCGGCGTGTACGTCGGCCGCCCGGTCCTCGAGGCTGTAGGTCCACGCCCCCGGCGGGCCGGCTTCGAGAAAGCGGTCGCCCCACGCGTCGTCGAGGTTCACGGCCGCGAAGGCGCCCTGTTCGGCCAGCGTCCGGAAGAAGGAGAGCTTGACCTCCCCGTAGCGGTCCATCGTGCCGTGGAAGTCCAGGTGTTCCTCGCTCAGGTTCGTGAACGCCCCCGCACGGAAGCGGATCCCCCCGATCCGCCCGAGCTCGATGGCGTGGCTCGAAACCTCCATGCTGACGGCGCGGACCCCGTCCTCGGCCAGCTCGCGGAAGACCCGCGCCAGATCGGGCGCCTCGGGCGTCGTGAAGCCGGTCTGCGTCACCCGCGCCCCACGACGGATGCCGAGGGTACCGAGGACGGCCACCTCCCCGTACCCGCGGGCCAGGACCGCGGCGGTCAGGAACGAGGTGGTCGTCTTGCCGTTGGTCCCGGTCACCCCCACGACGGCCAGGCGGCCGGTGACGTCCCCCTCGATCCGGTGCGCGATCGGCCCGAGGGCCGCCCGCACATCCTCGACGACGAGCGCCGGCACGGGCCACGGTCCCGGTGCCGAGACGACCACGGCCCGCGCCCCCCGCGCCACGGCGTCGACCACGAACGACCGGCCGTCCACCTCGAATCCGGGGACGGCCGCGAAGAGGTCACCCGGCCGGGCGCGCCGGCTGTCGTGCGTCATCCCCTCGACCCGGGTCTCCGGATCCCCCTCGACCCGCCCCCCCACCAGCCGCGCGAGGTCGGCGAGAGTCGGGCGGGCCACCGCGGGGGTCACGGCCGGAGAGCCGTCCGTCCCCCGGGCGTCAGCGCCGGTCCCGGACGCGGACGGCCGTGCCCCGGTCGACGATCTCGCCGGGCTCCGGCTCCTGGGCGGCGATCCGGCCCGTTCCGTCGAAGGCGAGCCGGAGGTTCAGGCTGGCGGCGGCCTGGACGGCCTCGCGCAGCGACAGGCCCGCGAAGTCGGGGACCTTGACGTGCTGGCGGGGGTCGAAGGCGATGGTCGCCACCCCCCCCATTCCGTCGGGCGCCACGGCGGGCCCGGGTTCCGGCGCGGAGCGGGCTCCGCCTTCCGGTTCCCGGGTGGCCTGAATGCCGGGCGCCTCGACGGCGGGGGGTAGCTCGCGGAAACCGTCCGAGACCTTCCATACGACCCGCTCGGGGGCGCGGAAGCCCTCCACGACCGCCGGCGACTCGGTGATCACCTCGCTCATGAGGGCGTTCCGCATCGTCTCCCGAAAGACCGGCGCTGCGACCGTGCCGCCGTAGAACGCGCCCTGGGGTTCGTCGATCCGGACGAAGATGACGTACTTGGCGTCCTGGGCCGGGAAGAAGCCGGCGAACGAGGACGTGTACCGGCCG
>DATEDS010000327.1:0-9319 GCA_035281565.1 Gemmatimonadota bacterium | reverse complement strand
CGGGCCTCCAGGGTCAGGTCACGGAAGGCCGGATACCTATCGATCATCCGGGCCTCCAGGGTCAGGTCACGGAAGGCCGGATACCTATCGATCATCTCGAGGGCCTGCTCGGGATGGACCAAGGTAAACAAATGTACACGAATGAGCTTGATTGCGCCCGTCCATTCCTGTCGAGGCGGGAGGGGCGCCCTCCCGGGCGCCCCCGGTTCACGGAGAGAGGATAGAGGACTAGAGAGCCTGGATCCGGCCGGTACGCGGATCGAACAGGAGGTCCGATCCCAGCCAGGTCATACGAGGTTCCGAGGCGCTCTCACGGCCTTGCGGGCGAGTCGGACGGCTCGCTACGTGAAGCCAGGACAGCTCGCGAAGCCGCTCGTCGATCTCGGATCGAATGCGGGTCCTCATCGCGATCACCTCCATCCCCATTCTCGCCCCAACCGCCTGCCCCGGTCTGTCAGGCGGGCGACAAACCCTTAGATTCGCGGTTCCGTGAAAGGCGCGCGCCCCGTGACCCTCGACGGCCGTACGCTCACCCCGGAGACCATCGAGCGGGTGGCCCTGGGCGCACCGGTCTCGCTCGCCCCGGCGGCCAGGGAGCGCATGCAGGCGTCACGGCGTGTCGTCGAACGCGCGGTCGGCGGGGGCGAGGTCGTCTACGGCGTCACGACCGGTTTCGGGCGACTGGCCGACACGGTCATCCCGACGGGCCGGATCCGGGAGCTCCAGCGCAACCTGATCCGGAGCCACGCGGTCGGCGTCGGCGAGCCCTTCGCCGAGCCCGTCGCCAGGGCCATCACGCTGCTTCGGGCCCACACCCTGGCCGGAGGATTCTGCGGGACACGGCCTGTCGTCTGCGAGCGGCTCCTGGATCTTCTGAACGCGGGAATCTGGCCGCGGATCCCCGGCCAGGGATCGGTGGGCGCGAGCGGCGACCTGGCGCCCCTCTCCCACCTGGCGCTCGTCCTCGTCGGGGAAGGCGAGGCGAGGCTCGGTAAGGTCCGGCGATCCGGGATCGAAGGCGACTGGCGCGCCGCGGCCGAGGTCCTTGCCGGGGCCGGTCTGGAGCCCCTCGAGCTCGACGCCAAGGAGGGCCTCTCGCTCATCAACGGGACCCAGGTCATGACCGCGATCGGGGTCCTGGTGCTGCTCCGGGCCGAGCGGCTGGTCGAGACCGCCGACGCCGCCGGGGCGCTTTCCCTCGAGGCGACGCTCGGCACGCGCACGGCCTTCCGCGCCGAGATCCACGAGGCCCGGCCCCACCCTGGCCAGCTCGCGTCGGCGGCCCGGCTCCGGGCGCTCCTCGGCGAGCAGAGCGAGCTGGGCCGGAGCCACGCCGACTGCGACAAGGTCCAGGACGCGTACTCGTTCCGCTGCATGCCGCAGGTCCACGGCGCGGCCCGCGACACCCTGACCCACGTCCGCAAGGTCCTGGAGATCGAGCTGAACTCGGCCACCGACAACCCGCTCGTCTTCGCGCAGGATACCGGCGGCGGGGTGGTCCTGTCGGGGGGCAACTTCCACGGGGCGCCGGTCGCCGCGGCGCTCGACTTCCTGGCCATCGCGGTGACCGATCTGGCCTCGATCAGCGAGCGGCGGATCGCGGCGATCGTGGATCCGGCGACGAGCGGCCTCCCGGCCTTCCTGGCCGGCGAGCCCGGCCTCGAGAGCGGGTTCATGCAGAATCAGGTGACGGCCGCGGCCCTGGTGAGCGAGTGCAAGGGTCTGGCCCACCCGGCCAGCGTCGACTCGATCCCGACCAGCGCCAACAAGGAGGACCACGTCTCGATGGGCGTCTGGTCGGCCCGCAAGGCCGAGCAGGTGGTCACGAACGCCGAGCGGGTGCTGGCGATCGAGCTCCTGGCGGCCGCCCGGGGGATCGACCTGCGCCGGCCGCTCCGGTCGAGCCCCGCCCTGGAGGCCCTGCACGACCGGATCCGGGAGCGGGTGCCGGCGCGGGACGAGGATCGGCCCGGCTCGGGCGAGGTCGAGGCCGTCGCCGCGATGATCCGGGAAGAGAAGCTCCAGGGCTGAGAGGATCTCATGGCCCCGGCTTGACAAGAGGGATCGGGCCCGTCATTATGTAACCGTATGGTTACCAGTTCGACACACCGTCTCGATGCCACCTTTTCGGCCCTCGCGGACCCCACGCGTCGGGCGATCCTGATCCGCCTCGCCAACGGGGAGGCGACCGTGTCCCAGATCGCCGCCCCGTTCGACATCTCCAGGCCGGCCGTCTCCAAGCATCTGACGGTCCTGGACCGGGCGGGGCTGGTCTCCCGGCGGCGACAGGGGCGCCAGGTCCATTGCCGGCTCGAGCCGGGACTCCTCGGCGAAGCCCGCGAGTGGCTGGACGCCCATCGCGCGTTCTGGGGCCGTCAACTCGACCAGCTCGTCTCCCGCTTCGAAGACGAACCCCATGAAAGGAGATCCTGAAACATGACCGCTGACGAGGAAGCCGGCTCCGTCTCGCTCGAGGTGTCCCGAATCGTGCCCGCCCCGCCCGAGGCGGTCTTCCGGGCCTGGACCGAGCCCCGCGAGATCGAGAAATGGTGGGCGCCCGACGGAATGTCCGTCCCGTTCGTGGACATCGATTTGAAGGTCGGCGGGACGTACCGGCTGGGGCTCCAGCGGCCGGACGCGGACCCGTTCTACGCGACCGGCACCTACCGCGAGGTCCAGCCGCCGCGGCGGTTGGTATTCACGTGGCGGTGGGAGCCCGACACGATGAAGACGGGCGAGACGCTCGTCACGATCGAGTTCCACGAGCAGGACGGGAAGACCGAGATCGTCCTGACCCACGAGCGGTTCCCGTCGACCGAGGTTCGCGACGAGCATCGCAAGGGATGGACGGAGTGCCTGGAGCGCCTCGGTGGATCGATCATCGCCTTTCATGACCCGAAACCCCAACGAGGAGGAACGCGATGAAGCTCTCGTGCAAGGACCTGGGCGGAAAGGAGACGAGTCGTGCACGATAACCGCTTTCCAAACGAGAATCCCACCTACCGCCAGGCTCGGAACCGGCTTCTCGAGGCCGAGATCGAGCTGCGCCGAAACGTGGAGCGGGTCGCCGCCCAGCGGCGTGATCTCCTCGCCGGCGGCGAGGTGCCCGAGGACTACGCGTTCATGGAGGGGTCGGTCGAGACCGGCGAGACCCGTGAGGTCCGCCTCTCGGAGCTCTTTTCGCCCAACCGCGACACGCTGATCCTCTACAGCTTCATGTACGGGCCGAGCATGGAGCGCCCTTGCGCCTCGTGCACATCGATCCTGGACGCCCTCGATGGCACCGCTCCTCACGTCCGGGAGCGCGTCGACTTCGCCGTCGTCGCCCGGTCACCGATCGAGCGCATCCTAGCCTTTGCCCGGGACCGCGGATGGCGGAATCACCGGCTCCTCTCTTCGGCCTGGAACGCCTACAACATCGATTACTACGGGGAGAGCCGGGACGGGGATCAATGGCCGTCGCTGAACGTCTTCGTCCGCAGGGAGGACAGGATTCACCACTTCTGGCATTCGGAGCTCCTCTTCACCCGAAAGGATGCCGGGCAGGGGCCGCGCCACGTCGACATGATCTGGCCGCTGTGGAACCTGTTCGATCTGACGCCGGGGGGGAGGGGGGCGAATTGGGAGCCGCGGCTCGAGTACACCGCCGCGGAGGTCGGGGGAGGAGAGCCCTAGGCGCTCCCCCACGCGCACGCCTCGACGAATGCCACCACGAGGGGGTGGACTCCCTCCCCCTCGCTGCGGAGCTCGGGCTGGAAGAGGGTCGCGAGGAAGAACGGGTGCCCGTCGAGTTCCACGATCCGGGGATCGCCCTCGTCGTCCCGTCCCACGATCCTCATCGGACCCGTCTCGAAGAGGACCCGATGCTCGGGATTCAGTCCGTAGGAGCATACGTACTCCTCGGTCCCTTCGAGTGCGCCGTACCAGCCCGCGGCGCGGCTGGCCTGATCCAGCGTGACCCGTCCCGTCCTCCCAACGAGAGAGCAGGCCAGCGCGGTCACGACAGGCGTCGTGACGTCGGGGTTCGACTCCGCGTGGCCGGCATCCAAAAGCCCGGCCACGTTCCGCGCGTACTCGATCAGGACGTGCTGGAACCCTCCGCAGGTTCCCAGGAAGGGGGTCCCGGACTCGCGGGCGAACTGAATTGCGGCTAGGGCTCTCTCCATGCTGGCGTAGGGGCTGGCGGGTACACACCAGAGGCCGTCGAAAGCGCCCAGCATGTAATCGGGGATGAACGGGATCCGTGGCGTGGGAAGCCACGTCTCTTCCGCCGGGACGCCGAGCTGTTCGGCTGCTCGCGCAAGCGCGACCGGAATCGCCCGGTGGGCACGCACGTCCGGATTCCGATCGCCGATGAGGCCGATCCGCACGCCTCCGCCCTCCTTTGTGGCCGTGCCTCGTACCTAGGGGTGGTCGGGCCGTCCCGTCAAGTGGAGCTTCCAGATCTGAGCCGAAAGTAGACGGTTGACAACCACCCGAGACGAAAGAGGAGGCCCACGCATGGCCGTTCAACCCATCCCCGAGGGGTATCACAGCGTGAACACCGTCCTGATCGTCGGAGACGGGGACGGACGAAAGGCGATCGAGTTCTACAAGCGCGTGTTTGGCGCGACCGAGAGCATGTTCATGGCCGACACGGAAGGGAAGCTCATGCACGCCGAGATCAAGATCGGGGACTCGACGGTCATGATCGGCGAGGAGCGTGCCGAGTGGCACAATCACAGCCCCGGCTCGCTCGGCGGCTCGCCGGTCGTTCTCCACCTCTACGTGCCGGACGTGGACGCGGTGGCGGAGAAGGCCGTCGACGCGGGGGCCGAGATCCTGTTCCCCGTCGAGGACCAGTTCTACGGCGACCGCTCGGGCCGGATCAGGGATCCGTTCGGCCACGTCTGGATCATCTCGACCCACAAGGAGGACGTGCCGGTCGATGAGATGGAGCGGCGGGCGGCCGAGATCTTCGGGTAGCCGGGCGCGATTTTTGACGCACGGACCGTGAGCGTCGTTAGAGGGGCATGAGGACATTTCTCGGCTGCCTTCTGGCGGCGCTCGCCGCGGCGGCCCCGAGCGCCGCCCAGGAACCCTGGCCGCTCCCGCGGCTCGAAGGCCCGATTCGGCTCGACGGGATCCCGGACGAGCCGGCGTGGTCCACGGTCGAGCCCGTCCCCATGGTGTCCTTCCAGCCCGTCTTCGGGCTTCCCCCCACCGAGCCGACCGACGTCCGGATCGCCTACGACAGCGAATACCTGTACGTGGGCGCGGTGATGATGGACGCGGAAGGCGTGCGGTATCACTCGCTGACCCGCGACGTGGACAACGGCGGGGACTTTCTCAACATCCTGATCGACTCGTTCAACGACAACGAGAACGGTTTCTATTTCGGGACGACGCCCGGCGGGAACCGGCTGGACGGGACGGTCGTGAACGACGGGGAAGGGAACTCCTTCAGCCTCGCCTGGAACGGCCACTGGGACACGGCCGTGGACGTCCGTCCGGACGGCTGGTCGGCCGAGGTCCGGATCCCGCTGACGACGCTGCGCTTCCAGGAGCGGGATGGCCGGGTCGTCATGGGGCTGACAGTGAACCGGCTGATCAGCCGGAAGAACGAACGGGTCGTCTTCCCGGCCATCGAGCCCCTCACGGGAGGCGCCTTCGCCAAGCCCTCGCGGGCCCGGGACGTCGAGCTGGTGGACGTGACGGCGCGTCAGCCCTGGTACGCGACCCCCTACCTCCTCCTCGGGGAGCGGCGGTCGGTCCTGCCGCTCGAAACCGGCGGCCTCGAGGACGACGAGGAGTGGCGCAAGGAGGCGGGCGGGGACTTCAAGGTCGGCCTGACCGACAACGTGACCCTCGACCTGACCGTCAACACCGATTTCGCCGAGGTCGAGGTGGACGACGAGCGCGTCAACCTGACCCGTTTCCCGCTCTTCTTCCCGGAGAAGCGGCAATTCTTCCTCGAGCGGGCGGGGATCTTCGATTTCCGGCTCGGCGGCGACGACCGGCTCTTCCACAGCCGGCGCGTCGGGCTGACCGAAGACGGCGAGCCGGTCCGGATCGTGGCCGGTGGACGGATGGTCGGGCGGGTCGGCGAGTGGGACCTCGGGCTGCTCAACGTCCAGACCGGGGACGTCCTCGGCCGGGACGCCATCGAGCGCGAGACGGAGAACCTCGGGGTCCTGCGCGTCCGGCGCCGCGTGCTGAACGCCAACTCCTACGTCGGGGGGATGACGACCACCCGGGCCGGCGTCGAGGAGACCGAGAACCTGGCGATCGGGATCGACGGCACGCTGAATCTGGCGGGGGACGACTACCTGCTGTTCGCGCTCGCCGATACCCGGCACTCCGGCGACGAGGTGGACGACGGGTTCCTCCCTCATGCGTCGACACGGCTCGTCTACCAGCGGCGCCGGACGGACGGCCTCGGCTTCGAGGGCGGCGCGGAGACGATCGGCGCGGACTTCGACCCCGGACAGGGGTTCGTCCTGCGGCGCGACATCGTCTTTGGGGGCGGCGCGGTCACCTACGGCTTCCTGAGCGAAGACCAGTCGTCCCTCCGGCTCCACCGCCCGGTGGTGTCCGCCGAGCTCACGTGGGGTAACTCCGAGCGGTCCCTGGAGACCTCCCGCTACATGGCCGGGTGGGTCATCGAGTGGGCGTCGGGAGGTGTGCTGGAGCTCTCCGCGGCGCGGCAGTTCGAGGACCTGGCCGAGCCGTTCGCGCTCTCCGAGGACGTGGTCATCCCCGAGGGGGAGTACACGTTCGAAGAGGCCATCGTCGACTTCACGCCGGGCCAGAACTGGACCTTCGGCGTCGGAGGGTCGCTGCGGGCCGGCACCTTCTTCGACGGCACCCTGACGTCGTTCGGGATCGCTCCCGTGTGGAACGTCTCCCCGCACCTGTCGCTGCGCGCCGAGTACCTGCACGACCGGGCCGACTTCGACGACCGTGACCAGCGGTTCCGGGCCCACATCCTGAGGTTGCGTACCAGCGTCTCGATCGACGCGCGCGCCTCCGCGAACGCGTTCGTCCAGCTCAACTCGGAGGCCGACGTGGTGGTCTGGAACGTGCGCTTCCGGTACAACATGAGCGAGGGCCACGACCTGTGGGTCGTCTGGAACCAGCAGCTCAACACCGATCGTGATCGATTCGAGCCGCGGCTGCCGCTGGCCGGAGACCACACCGCGGTCGTCAAGTACACGTACACGTTCCGGAACTGACTCAGTCCAGGCCTTGCGGAGGTTCGTGAAGGACCTCAGGAAAGTCGAGAGTCTTCTGAACGGACTTGGCTAGGGCGCGGTCCGCTCACGTCAGACCAGCACGCGACCCTCGCGATGTAACGCGCCGAAGGCCTTGAGGGCCAGGAGCCAGGCGACCAGCACGAGCGCGTGGCGGAGGTAGTTCAGGAGCTCCCACCGTCGTGCCTCGTCCGCGGCCTCCGACGGCAGCATCCCGTTCCCCGTCAACGCGATCATGGTCGGGATGAAGTAGGAGAAGGTGGATGCGCGTTCGGCCAGCGTGACGACACTTGAGCTCAGCCACCAGGATCGCGCGTCGCCTCGATGGCGCCACGCGGCGACCAGGTTGGCAAAGGTGATCAGGGTGAGGGGCACGGTGGTGACGTAGACCCAGAACCGGAGCCCGGTGTTGTCCGCGCGGGCTGCCTCGGCGTTCCAGTGGTAGGCGTCCTCGAGCCAGCGTGGGAAGACGATCCGCGACTCGTAGAGTCCGGCGCCGAACGCGATCCCGAGGTTGAGGACCAGGAGCCATAGGAGGAGCTTGGATACCCGGCGCGACATGCAGACATTGTCCCGCGTCCCCTGGGGCCGCTCCGTAATCTGCATGACAGTTGGCGCCCGCCCTTGACTCCACCGCGGAAATCGACAATAAGTGCGGTGAAAGGCGATCACACCCACTCATCGACGAGGTGACCAATGGGGAAGATCAACATGGGGCGGGTCCTCCTGGGAGGGCTGCTGGCGGGGCTCGTGCTGAACATCGTGGACTACGTCGTCTACGGGGTCGTGCTGGCGGGCGACCTGGAGGCCGCCATGCTGGACCTGGGCCGGGAGCCGGTCGCCGCCGCCCAGATCCTGTGGTTCGTCATCCTCGATTTCCTTTACGGCATCCTCCTCGTCTATCTCTACGCCGCGATCCGGCCCCGCTTCGGACCGGGGGCCCGGACGGCGGTGATCGCCGGGCTCTTGGTCTGGGTCGGCGCCGCTCTTCTGCACAGCCTGGCCGAGATGCAGATGGGCCTCTTCCCGGCCAGGTTCTACGTCATCGGGGTGGTGGTCGCCCTGATCTCCCTCCCGGTGGCGGCGGTCGTGGGTGCCTGGCTGTACAGGGAGGCGGAGCCGACGGCCCCCGCGCTCTAGGCGTCGGGGTCTCCCTAGTCGGATAGGATCCTTGGTTCATCGGCGGTTCCGACACCCCCTTCATGGTTGCCCGGTCGGGGCGTCCAGGAATCTCCGGGCAGCCCGCATCGTCTGACCGGAGGCAAGCCGTGGCGCCGCGATGGACGCGGCGCGACGGACGACCCGAAAAGGGGAGGACGGACGATGCGGACGAGATTCGGAGCCGGGATCCTGGCCGGCCTCGTGGCCGGGGTGGTCTTCGGCCTGATGATGACGATGATGACCGCCCCCACGCCCGACGGCGGCCGGATGCCGATGATGGCGATGGTGGCCCAGGTCGTCAGATCGGACAGCCTTACGGTGGGGTGGTTCTATCACATGCTCAACAGCGCGGTGATCGGGGCGATCTTCGGTCTGGTGCTCGGAGGCGATTCCGGCTACGGGGGCAGCCTCGCCAAGGGGCTCGGGTATGGGATCTTCTGGTGGATCCTGGGAGGTCAGATTCTGATGCCGCTCTTCCTCGGGATGGAGCCGTTCGCGGCGCTCCAGATGCCGCCGATGCGGCCGGTGGCCATGATGAGCCTGGTCGGGCACGTCATCTATGGCGGCATCCTCGGCCTCGGCTACGCCCGGCTCCGCCAGAGCGAGCCCAGTCCGCGAATGGAACCCGCCCGCTAAGGCGAGGCGTGCGACGATATCGGGGCTGCACTCCGGAGACGCGGATACGGGGTCGCGGGGCCTGACCCCCGAGCAGCTGGAGGATCTCGCCCGGCTCGAGCGGGATACCTTCGGGTACTTCCGGGACCTGACCAACCCCACGAACGGCCTGGTGCCGGACAGCACCCGGACCGGGGCGCCCTCGAGCATCGCGGCCGTCGGGATGGGGCTCGCCTGCCACGTCGTGGCGGTCGAACGGGGATGGATCGCGCGACGCGACGCGGCCGAGCGCGTCCGGACCACGCTGCGGA
>DATEDS010000326.1:0-4322 GCA_035281565.1 Gemmatimonadota bacterium | reverse complement strand
GAACCGCCACCCGACTCATGAAGACCTCCTTCGTGCAAGCCAGTCCTCGCGTAGAATCGCCCATCGCTCGTGGTCTCGCCAGTGGCGGCGCTCCGCTGACGTCGGACCGATGGCGGCACGGGACAATCCCGCCCCGTGGCTCCGCGGCCAGCATGACGGCGTTTGACCCGCTCCGGGGAGCGCCCTTAGCGTTGCGGCGCTATGGCCGCTCCCGTCCGAACCGACACCCCCGACCCACGTCCGCCTTCCGCCCGCATCGACCTTCCGCTCGTCACCAACAACCTGCCCGGCATCGAGCGCGAGACGATGGAGGTCGACGTGCTGATCGTGGGCGGCGGGCCGGCGGGCCTCGCGTGCGCGATCCGGCTCGCCCAGCTCGTCAAGGACCGGGGGGCCGGGCTCTCGATCCTTCTCCTCGAGAAGGCGCCCTCTTTCGGCGGCCATCAGGTATCGGGCGGGGTGATGGACCCCCGTGCCCTCGTGGAGCTCCTCCCGGACGCGGACCTGGGGGGCATCCCCGTCTCCACCGAGGTCACGAAGGACGGCTTCTGGTATCTGACCCGAGGCCGCGCGATCCCGAGTCCGATCATCCCGCCGATGTTCGTCAACAAGGGCAAGCGGATCGTCTCGCTGGCCCAGGTCTGCAAGTGGATGGCGGCGCGGCTTGAGGAGATCGGCGGGGTCGATGTCTTCGCCGGCTTCGCCGCCGATCATCTGCTCTACGAGGGCGAGCGCGTCGTCGGCGTCCAGACCCGCGACCAGGGAGTCGGACGGAACGGCGAGCCCCGGCCCAACTACGAGCCCGGGTACGACCTGAAGGCCAAGGTCACGGTGGTCGCCGACGGGGTTCGGGGAAACCTCACCAAGGACCTGGTGGCCAGACTGGGTCTCGAAGGTCAGAATCCGCAGGTCTACGAGACCGGCGTCAAGGAGATCTGGCGTGTCCGTCCCGAGGTCCACGAGCTCGGGACCGTGATCCACACGGTCGGCTGGCCGCTCGACGCGTCGGAGTTCGGCGGTGGCTGGATCTACCATCTGCCGGACCACCTGGTTTCCGTCGGCCACGTGGGCGGTCTCGACTCCGCCGACCCGTACTTCGATCCGCACCGCAAGTTCCAGGAGTTCAAGACCCACCCCGCCGTCCGTCGGATCCTGGAGGGCGCAGAGATGGTCGAGTACGGCGCCAAGGCGATCCCGCTGGGGGGCTGGTACGCGATCCCGCGGCTGGCGGTCGACGGGGCGCTCCTGGCCGGTGACTCGGCCGGACTCCTCAACAGCCAGAAGCTCAAGGGGATCCACCTGGCGATGAAGAGCGGGATGCTGGCGGCGGAGATCGTGCTCGACGCGGTCGGCTCGGGCGACACGTCGGCCGACGTGCTGGGCGCCTACGACGAGGCGGTCCGCGGGTCGTACATCGGCCGGGATCTCCGCAAGGTGCGGAACGTCCACCAGGCGATGGCCCTGGGCGGTCGCTGGGTGGGGATGGCCCGTGTGGGGCTCCAGTGGCTCGTGAGCGGGCGGGACTGGGCCGACGGGCTGCGGTCCGAAGAGGACCACGAGGGCTACGAGAAGGTGGAGGTGCACTACGGGAGCCGCGACGCCCGACCCCCGGAGGGCGGCTTCGACGGAACCCTGACCTTCGACAAGGTGACCGACGTCTACCACTCCGGTGCCGCCCACGACGAAGACCAGCCGAGCCACCTGGTCGTGCTCGACACCGAGATCTGCCGGACCCGCTGCACGGTCGAGTACGGCAATCCCTGCGTCCAGTTCTGCCCGGCGCACGTGTACGAGTGGGTGGACGGGGATCTCAAGCTCAACCCCTCCAACTGCGTCCACTGCAAGACGTGCGACATCCGGGACCCGTACCAGGTCATCTTCTGGGTGCCGCCCGAGGGTGGCGGCGGGCCGCGTCAGACGTACGCGTAGCGGGAGCATGGACCGCCGCCGGTTCGTCGCCGCGCTCGCGGGGATCTTCCTCCGCGCCCCGACCCGATGAGGCTGGCGGCGAGGGCCGTCACGAGCGGGTGGGCGGTCGCGCGGGGGCTCGCCTGGATCCGCCGCCGGCGGGAGTTTCACCGGCCGCTGGCCGAGCCCCTCGCGGACGACGCGCGGGAGGCCCTCGCACCCTACTTCCTGCCGGCCACCCTGGAGGCGATCCGCGTCCACCGGGTGCACCGGATCCGTCCTCCC
Source organism: Gemmatimonadota bacterium (assembly GCA_035281565.1). Classification (GTDB taxonomy): domain Bacteria; phylum Gemmatimonadota; class Gemmatimonadetes; order JACCXV01; family JAHWKZ01; genus DASRVA01. The sequence goes on along the minus strand of DATEDS010000326.1, from coordinate 2,129 downwards.
TGGCCGGTGGCCCTGCTCGGACGGCTCGGGCGCGCCCCGCTCGACTTCGGGCACGTGTGGGGGATCACCTATCTGGACACGATCGTGCTGGCCACCGCGCTCGTGGACGAGCCGAGGGCGACGACGTGCCTGTTCCACGAGTGCGTCCACGCGGCGCAGGTCCGGCGGCTCGGGCCGGCCGGGTTCGTGCGGCGTTACGTCGAGGAGTGGGCCGCTTCCGGTTGGCGCTATCGGGGAATCAGCCTGGAGCGCGAGGCCTACGCCCTCCAGCGCCGGTTCGAAGCCGGGGAGGCGTTCCGGGTCGAGGCGGAGCTGGAGCGGGACCCCGGGCCGGAAACGGCTCAGTACGGATAGAACGCGTAGAACAGAACCGACAGCCCGCCCAGGATCCACATCCCCGGCTTCACGTCGCGCGCCCGGCCCGTCCCGACCTTGAGCAGGACGTGGCTCGCGAACCCGGCCGTGATTCCGATCCCCAGGTCGTAGGTGAAGCTCATCAGGGTGATCGTCAGGAAGGCAGGCAGAAGCTCGGTCAGGTCGTCGAACGGAAGTCCCCGGACCGGCTCCAGCATGAGCATCCCGACCATGACAAGCGCGGGTCCGTAGGCCGGCGGCGGGACCGAGGATAGAAGCGGCGCGAAGAAGAGCGCGGCCAGGAACCAGAGCGCGGTGACGACCGCGGTCAGGCCGGTCCGGCCGCCGGCCTCGATCCCGGCCGCCGACTCGATGTAGGCGCCGGTCGTGGTCGTCCCGAGCAGCGAGGCCGCCACGGTGGCCAGAGCGTCGCACTGGAGCGCCCGCTCCATCCCGGGCATCCGGCCCTCCTCATCAAGGATGTCTGCCTTGTAGGCGAGGCCGATCAGCGTCCCGATCGTGTCCACCAGGTCGAGGACGAAGATCGTCAGGATGACCGAGGCGAATCCCCACGTGAAGGCGGCCCCGACGTCGAGGGCGAGGAACGTGGGGCCGAGATCGGGGGGCGCGCCGACAAGGGCCTCAGGGCGGGGAGACAGACCGAGCAGGAACGCCCCGCCTGTCGTGGCCAGGATGGCCAGCAGGATGGAGCCGGGAACCTTGAGGAGATGGAGGAGCACCATGAGGGCGAAGCCGGCCAGGGCGAGCTGGACCGCGGGCTCGCTCAGATCCCCGGCCCTGACCGGAACGTCTCCCGCTCCCTGCGCCACGACCCCCATCGTCGTCAGACCGATGAACGCGAGGAACAGACCGATCCCGACCGCGAACGACCGCTTCAGGCTCTCGGGGATCGATTCCGCCAGGAGCTCGCGGGCGCGGAACAGGGACATCAGCGTGAACAGCGATCCGCCGATGAAGATGGCTCCGAGGGCGGTCTGCCATGGGTGGCCGAGGATCCCGACCACCGTATACGCGACGAACGCGTTCTGCCCCATGTACGGCGCGACCGCGAAAGGGCGCCGGGCCCAGACCCCCATGAGCAGGGTTCCGAAGGCTGCGCTCAGGATCGTCGCCACCATGGAAGGGCCGAACGGGATCCCGGCCGCCTCGAGGATCTTGGGATTGACGACGATGATGTAGGCCATGGTGGCGAAGGTGGTCGTGCCGGCCAGGACCTCGCGGGCGAGCGAAGGCGGAATCGCCGTCGGCGGAAGAACTCGCGGAATGGCCGAAGGGGATGCGCCGGACGGGCCGCTAGGGGTCACGTCCGGTTCACGCCTTGCGCGCGGATCATCGACATGATCGCGTCGCGCAGAAGCGGCCACCGGGGGTCGGCCGCCGCTGACGACAGGGCGGCCCGCAGGTCGACGTCGCCGGCCAGGCGCGCCGGCGCGGCCGAACCGAGGCCGAGCAGGTCGGCCAGCACCTGCTTCGAGCGCTCGCTCCGCTGGGCGAGCTTGAGGAGATACGCCGTCTGCGCGACCGCCTTGCCGGACTCCCAGTACCAGATCGTCTTCCGCTCGGCGGAGATCAGGGCCGCCGCGCTCTCCTGCGTGAGATCGGCGGCCTCGCGCGCCGCCTTGAGCGCGTGGCCGATCTTCACGTTCACGCTGGGAGTGCTCCGGGTTGCCATTCGACGGCCATGATGTACGTTTCGTGACACGGCGGAGGACGATCCTGTCCGAAGTCTAATACCACGAACCGCGTCGTCAAGG
>DATEDS010000325.1:0-11851 GCA_035281565.1 Gemmatimonadota bacterium | reverse complement strand
GTAGATGTCGAAGTCCGTGAAGCTGAGAAAGAGCGCGGCCACGACCGGGAGGAGAAAGAAGAGGCCGATCGTGAAGAGGGCCGGCAAGACGAAGAGCGAGCCGGGAGAGACACGTTTCGGGATGCCGACTTCGGCCAACCTCATCGCGCGAAGGGGCTGGACTTCCCTCGTGATCCCTCCGTTCGGCGCAACAGCCAGCGCCGCTTCTCGAGCATCCTGTCCACGTCGCGATCGAGGGCCTCCAGCGCCTGGTCAACGGTCAGGCGCCCCCGGACGGTGGCCTCACCATGTTCGTAGACGCGAGTCGCGATCCGTTCCCACTCCGGCACGCGCGGCAGCGGCACCGCGCGCTCGAGCTGCTCACGAAAGGCCGCGGCCTTCCGGTCCTCGGCCAGGGCGGGGGTTTCCCACGCCTCGAGCCGCGCCGGCAAGTTGCCGGAGAGCTCGTAGAACCGCACCTGGGCTTCGGGACTCGACAGGTATTCGATGAACCGCCAGGCGGCATCCTCGCGGCCGGTGGCCTTGAAGACGACCAGGCTCGAGCCGCCGGCCATCGACACGCCGGGTCCGTCGGGCCCGGGGAGCGGCGCCGTCGCCCAGTCGTCCTGGACTTCCTCCGGGAGCCGGCGGCGGAACTCGCCCAGGTACCAGGGACCGCTGATGTACATCGCGTACTCCCCCGCCCCGAACCGCTGGTGGATGTTCCCGACCTGCGTGTCGCGGATGGGCGGGGCGAGACCCTCGCGGAAGATGTCGATGTAGAACTCGAACGCGCGACGGAACTCGGGCGCCGCGAACGCGCCGTAACGGTCGCCGTCCGCGAGGAGCGTCGACCCGGCCTGGAGGCCCAGGATCACCGGCGGGGGCCATTCGTTGATCGGCATGATGAGGGGATAGCCGTCGTCGCCCTGAATCTCCTTCAGGGCTCGCATCGCTTCGAGCCACCCCTCCCAGGTTTCGGGCACCGCTTCGTAGCCCGCTCGGGCGAGAAGGTCGCTGCGGTAGAAGAGGACCCGCGTGTCCACGTACCAGGGGACCCCATAGGCCGAATCGTTCACGACGTTGGTTTGCCAGATGCCGGGGAAGTAATCCGTGGGATCGATCGCCGGGGAGCGCGAAATTCGCTCGTCCAGCGGGAGGACCGCGTCGAGCGCGACGAATTCGGGGATCCAGGTATTGCCGAGCTGGGCGACGTCGGGGGTGGCCTCGCCGACGAAGGCGGTGATCAGCTTCTCGTGGGCTGCGATCCACGGCATCTGCTGCACGCGGACCTGGATCCCGGGATTCAAGCGCTCGAAATCGGGGACGAGCTCGGCGACGACCTCACCCTCGCGGCCCATGCCCCAGAACTCGATGACGGTCTCGCCGTCCTCATCCCCGCCGCACGCGAGACATCCCGGTGCCAAAGCCATGAGCAGGCCGAGCAGAAGCCGACCTGTCATGCCGCCATGGGACCGACCGCCCGTCAGCGAGATCTCGCCGCGTGCGGGCGGCGCGTCACTCGGGGCCGGCCGGTGCCTCATGCACGGTCACTCCATCGATCACCGTGCGAAGCACCTGTGTTCGCCAGATCTCCCCGGCCGGGATATCCATGATGTCACGGTCGAGAACCAGGAAGTCCGCGCGCTTGCCGACCTCGAGGCTGCCGACCTCGTCAGCCATCCCGGCCGCCTCGGCCGCCCAGCGGGTGAAGCAGGCGAGCGCCTCCTCGCGGGTCAGCCTCTCCTCGCCGCGCCAGCCGCCCTCGGGCCAGCCCTTCTGATCCTGGCGCGTGACCGCCGCGTAGAGGCCATGGAAGGGATTCGGATTCTCGACCGGAAAGTCGCTTCCGCAGGCCAGCGGCGCACCCGCGTCCAGCATCCTTCGCCAGGCGTAGGCCCCCTGGATCCGCTCGGGCCCGACACGGTCCTCGGCCCAGTACATGTCGCTGGTCGCGTGGGTCGGCTGCACGGAGGCGATGACCCCGAGCTCGGCGAAGTGGGGGATGTCTTCGACGGCGACCACCTGGGCGTGCTCGATCCGGGGAGGAGGCTCGTAGTACGAGACCCTGGCGCCGTCGCCCGTCGTTGAAGTCGTGGGTGGATTCAGGACCGCCGGGTCGGCGAGCGACGCTCGCGCCCTCTCGATCGCGTCCAGCGCGATCCGGTTCCCGCGGTCTCCGATGGCGTGGATCGCCGGCTGGAGGCCGAGGGCCAGCGTCCGGGCGACCTCCGCCTCGAGGGCGTCCGGGGGCGTGACCAGCAGCCCCACGTTCCCCGGATCGTCGCTGTAGGGCTCGAGCAGGGCCGCGCCCCGACTGCCGAGCGCCCCGTCGCCGTAGAACTTGACGCCCACGATCCGGTACCGGTCCCCCGGCTCCGCAGATTCGGCGGCCGCGATCGAGTCGAGGCGGGCCATGAGCGTCGTGTCGCTGCCGTCCAGGTACGACACGATCCGCGGCAGGAGCCGTCCTTCCTCCGCCCATCGGCGAAAAAGGGCGACCTCCGCGGCCTCTGTCCCCATGTCATGGACCCCGGTCAGGCCAACCGACAGCAACCGCTCCTGCGCTGCGGCGAGCCGGGCGGCCAGCTCTTCCGGGCCGGGCTCCGGGATCGCCGCTTCGATCAGCTCCTCCGCGTTGTCGATGAAGACCCCGGTCGCGTTCCCCTCTTCGTCGCGAACGATCCGGCCTCCCTCCGGGTCGGGCGTCGCGGCCGTGATCCCGGCCAAGTCCATCGCCTTGCGGTTCGCCCAGCTGGCGTGCCCATCGACCCGGGTCAACCACACCGGATGGTCGGGTGCGGCCGCGTCGAGCGGCGCCGACGGGGGGAACTCGCGGACCTCCCAGTCGTTCTGATCCCACCCCCGACCCAGAATCCATTCCCCTGCCGGCCGGCCGGCGGCCGACTCCCGAACCCGCGCGGCGATCTCTTCGACCCCGCGGGTCCCCACGAGGTCGACCGTGCGGAGGAACAACCCGAGGTTCATGACGTGAGCGTGGGCGTCGATGAGACCGGGGATGACCGCGCGTCCCCGGAGGTCGAGCACCGTCGTCCCGGAACCATGGTATCGCCCGACCTGTTCGGCGGTTCCGACCTCGAGGATGACGCCGTCCGAGATCGCCATGGCCTCGGCAATCGGGGCATCCGGATCGGCCGTGTGAATGACCCCGCCCGTGATCAGCAGGTCGGCCGGCTCCTGGGCGGCCAGCCTCGCGGCCCCGAGAGCGAGCGTGCCCCCCAGGAGCGTGAAGCCGCCCGCCCGAGGAGCGATCCGCCGGCCTACCACGCGATCCCGTAGTCCTCGCCGAAGTCGCTCGACGCCCCCCACATCGTGCCGTGCTCGGGGTCGAACCAGATCGCGTTGATGGGCCCCGAGGTCTGCGCGGCGTAGTCCAGGTCGTACCCCATCTCGCGGAGCTCGGCCCGGACCCACGGCGGGGTGTCCTCGTTCAGCAGGAGCCGGCCCGGCGCGGACCGATGCTCGCCGAAGGAGTCCCGGAGCTGGAAGCTGTTGAAGTTGGCGGCCTCGGCGGCCTCCTGCGGATCCATGCCGAACTCGACCACGTTGAGGAAGAACTGGAGCAGGTTCTGGTCCTGGGTGTCGCCTCCCTGGACGGCGAAGGAGAGGAAGGGCTGGCCGTCCTTGAGCGCCAGCGAAGGGGTCAGCGTGGCCCGCGGTCGTTTCCCGGGCTCGATCACGTTGAACGGGTTCTCCGCGGGATCCAGGACGAAGCTCTGGGCGCGCTGGCTCATCCCGATCCCCGTCCGGCCGGCGATCACGGCCGGGATCCAACCCCCGCTCGGGGTCGCCGAGACGACCCATCCCTTCTCGTCGGCGGTCTGGATGGTCGTCGTGCCGCGGTAGGCGTCCTCGAGGTCGCCGGCGGCCTGCTCGCCATCGGGCTCGTCCCGCTCGGGCGGCCAGGCCGCCAGGTACTCGGCGAACGGGTTGGTCTCGCCCTGGAAGGGGTACGGATCGCCGGGGCCCACCTCGGGGTCGTTCCGCTCCCAGTCGATGTCCTCGATCCGCGCCCGCGCATACTCCTCCGAGAGGAGCCCCTCGATCGGCTCCTCGGGCGGGAAGTCCGGGTCGCCGTAATAGAAGTCGCGGTCGGCGAACGCGCGGCTCATGATCTGATAGACCGCGTGGATGTAACGCGCCGAGTTGTAGCCCATCGACCTCAGGTCGAGGTTCTCGAGCATGTTCAGCATCTGGAGCATGACCGGTGACTGGACCCAGTGGGTCAGCTTGTAGACCTCGATCCCCTTGTAGTCGGCGCGGACCGGCTCCTCGATCTTGACCCGCCAGTTGGCCAGGTCCTCCATCGTGAACAGCGCCCCTTCCTCGCGCGCCCCGCGCACGAACTCCTCGGCGATGTCCCCACGGTAGAACCGATCGTGGGCGGCCTGGATCGCCTCTTCGCGGCTTCGCCCCTGATCGAGCGCCTGGCGCTCGGCCTCGACCAGCTTCTCGAGGGTCGCCGCGAGATCGGGCTGACGGAAGAGCTCGCCCGGCTCGGGGGCTTCGCGCTCCTCCCCCAGGTGCGGGAGGAGGACCTCGCGCGAGTATCCCCACTCCTTGAGCCGCTCCTTGTTGCGTTCGATCGAGTTGGCGGTCTGGGCCTCGATCGGGTAGCCGTCCCTGGCCATCCGGATGGCGGGCTCGAGGACTTCGGACAGGCTCATCGTGCCGAACTCGGCCAGCATCGTCATGAGCCCGCCCGGCGTGCCCGGCGTGACCGCGGCCAGGGGCCCGAACTCGGGCGGATAATGCATCCCCCGCCCCCGGAAGAAGTCGGCCGTGGCGCCGCTGGGGGCGACGCCCAGGGCGTTGATGCCGACGACCTTCTGCGCGCGCGGATCGTAGATCAGGGCCTGGGTCTCGCCGCCCCATGCGAGGACGTCCCACATGGTGGAGGTCGCCGCCAGCATGGCGCAGGCGGCGTCGACCGCGTTCCCCCCGCGGGCGAAGATCAGGGCGCCGGCGGTCGCCGCGAGCGGTTTTCCGGTGATGGCGACCCAGTGACGGCCGTGGAGGACCGGCTTGTTGGTCTCCTGGGCGGTGGCCGGCTGGAAATGCAGGAGCGATGCGGCGAACATCGTCATCGCGAATCGGCGTCGGTGCGGTCCTGCCTGCATGTCGACCTCGAGGGCACGGTGAGGAGGTCCGGTCGCGCGGGAGGGTTGCCGATGCCCGCCAACGTTAGCCGCCCGGCTCCGGGGCGCCAGCCCTAGGCCCGCCAGGGTCGTCCGAGCTGGAATTCCGCTGACTGGCCGGCTACGCTGGGGCCGTGACCCGCTCGAAGCAACCGCCCCTCGCAATCATCGGCCTCGATGCGGCCGACCCCGACCTGCTCCTGTCCTGGGCGCGCGCGGGCCTCCTCCCGACCCTGGCCTCGATCATCGAGCGCGGGACGGTGGGTCGACTGGCCGGGCCGGAGATGATCAGCGTGCACGGCGTCTGGCCCTCGTTTTTCAGCGGAGTCTCGGTTCACCGGCACGGCTTCTACCTGAGGCGGGTCCTGATCCCGGGGACGTACCGGCTGCAGACCCTGCGTCCGCGGGACATCGAGGCGGAGAGCTTCTGGTCTCGGTTCCAGGGTCGCGACATCCGGGTCTTGACCGTGGACATCCCAGTCACCGATCCGCTCCCGCGCCTCAACGGGCCGCAGCTCGTTCACTGGGGGGACCACCCCACCTCGAGTCCGCCCGCCGCGCGCCCGGCCCGGCTCTTGGAGGAGGTCGGCCGCGCGGTCGGAAAGCCGATCCGTACCGACGAGAGGCAGATCGGCCGCTGGATGGACCGCCGTATCCTGCCGCGGATCCTGCGCCGGGTCGAGCGCAAGGGTGCCCTGTGCCGGTATCTGATGAGCAAGGAGCCCGTCGACCTCATGGTCGTGGTGTTCGGCGACGCGCACGCCGCCGGACACCGGTTCCGGAGGTATCGCGAAGGCGATCTAGGACAAGCCGTCCAGCGAACGTACCAGGCCATCGACGAGGAGATCCGGCGCCTCGTGGCAGCGTTTCCCCGGACGGCCAACGTTTTCGTGGTGACGGACTCCGGCATCAGCGATGGATACCCGGTGCGGGATCTGATGGAGTCCTTTTGCCGCCGGCTCGGCTACCAGACGATGCGGGAGCCCTCTACCCCGCTGGGCAAGGCGCTGGCCTCGGTGCCCGCCGCGGTAGCCGATCGCGTGGGTTACGTGCTCGAGCGGCTGAACCCTGACAGGCGCGACCGGATCGGCGATTGGGTCGACTGGAGCCGGACCGCCGCCTTCGCCGTCCCGGCCCACTACACGGGCTACGTGCGCGTGAACCTCGCAGGACGGGAGCCCATGGGCGTGGTGCGACCCGGGTCGGAATACGAGACGCTTCTGGACCGGCTGGAAGCGGACTTCCTCCAGCTCAAGGATCCAGAGACCGGCTCGCCGGCCATCGACCACGTTACGCGGACGGCCCGGGTTTTCGACGATGGGATCCCGACGCGGCTGCCGGACCTGGTGGTGGACTGGCGGAGCTCCTCCCGCATGGCCAGGCGGATCGTTCATCCCGACGCCGTCCTCGAGAGGAAGACCGTCGGGAATCCACGTGGCAACTACCACTCGGCGACGGGCCTGGTCGCGGCCGCGGGGCCCTCCATCGAGCGGCGCGGCTACGCGGGCGACTTCTCGCCCCTCGACTTCGCGCCCCTCTTCCTCGCCCTCATGGGTGAGCCGACGGGTCCACGCGCCCCGGCCATGTCCGCTTTTCTTCGCTCACAGGCGGACTAGGAAGGCTACCACGTGGCCATGGAGTATCGAAGGCTGGGCGGGACCTGGCTGGACGCGTCGGTGATCGGGTTCGGCTGCAACCGGATCGGTCTGGATCCGTCGCCGGACGTCCGGCGCGAAGTGGTAGCCACGCTCGAGCAGGCGTTCGCCCAGGGCATCAACCTGTTCGACACCGCCAACAGCTACCGCGGAAGCGAGCGGCTGCTCGGCAGGGTGTTCCGGAGCCGGCGTCACGAAGTCTTGATCTGCTCCAAGGCCGGGTATCGATCCTGGCGCCTGGTGGCCATGGAGCGAGTGTTGCCACGACCCTTTGAGCTGGTGCAGCGGCTCAGGCCGGCTCGCAGACCCGGCCCGGGAGGTACGACTGCCCGAATACGGGCCCGCAACTTCGACCCCCGTCTCATCAGGCTCGGAGTCGAGGGAAGCCTGCGCCGGCTGGCGACCAACTACCTGGACATCTTCTATCTGCACAGTCCGCCCGCCGAGGTCGTGGCGGACGATCGCGTTCTCGAGACCCTGCAGCGGCTCCAGGAAGAAGGATCGATTCGTCACTACGGTATCTCGTTCTCGGAGCGCGCCACGTCGGATGAGGTCATGGCGGCCATGCAGCGGCCGGGGATGGCCGTCATTCAGCTGAGAGCGAATCCACTGGTCAGCGTGGACCTGGAGCGGATCGGGACCCGTGCGCGCGAACTGCGGATCGCGATCGTAGCCCGGCAGGCGTTCGAGCGCGGCCGGGTCTTCGGGTCGGCTACGGTGCTCACCGCGCTGGCCGGGCAGGCGCCGCGGACACCTGCCCAGGCGATACTCCGCTCCGTACTGCAGCGCCCCGGCGTAGCGTCGGTCCTCGTCGGAATGCGCACGCGACGGCATCTCGATGAGAATGTGGACGCGCTGGCCGCGCCATCCCTCGACGCGGACGAGCTTCAGCGCCTTTACGCAACGACCCGTATCCTCTGATCGCTACCGAAATAGGTCCTGAGGTGTCTCGGTGATCGCCGTCGTGGCGCCCTCTCCATGGGCCACGAGCTCGCTCGTGTACTCGCCGTCGGTGCTCCTCACCGTGCCGAACGGCACCTCGCTCGAGAGCCAGGCCTCGGCCCCCGATTCCGCGTTCCGGTAGTGATGAGCCTGGATGGTCCCGGCGGGAACCGTGACCGATTCCTCGCCCACGTCCTGCATCTTCCGGCACTCCTCGAGGACCGAGAGGCCCGGATTGTCCCCGATCGATTTGAGGATGGTCGACATCATCGGCCCACCCATGTTCATGGCCGGGCTGTCACCGGCCTTCATGATGATCTCCTCGAGCCCGTCGGGTTCGAACGGGTAGCTGGGAACGAGCAGCTTCATGATCGTCGGGTCGTCCTCGTCCTCGGGCGTGATCGCCATCTCGAACCATTGCATCTCCCGTCCGTCCCGCTGTTCCGTGCCGACGATCGCGAACCGCAGCCCCATTTCCGGCTCGCCCTCCTTGGAGATCTGGTACTCGGCCCAGTCTCCAACGGGCGGAGCTTGCATGTAGGCGCTGCAGGCGTCCTGGGCGTGGACGGCCGCCGGTGTCGCAGCGAGAAGGAGGACGAGACCGAGACGATGTGGGGTGCGCATGGACCTCCTGTTGTTTGGCGATTGACGGGTAGATTCGAATTCTAGGCCGGCCGCTTCGGACCAGCAATCCCCGCCGCTCGTGACCCCGACACCGGCGAGGTCGTGGCGTTCATCGCGACCCCGCCCGGGGAGCAGTGAGGACGATGCTTTGCCGATCTCCGGCCTCGCGGACCCAGATCGATGCCACACGCCGTCCGGCGTCGTAGGCGTATCCCTCCTGGTCGTGCGTCGTGGGGTCGATCGGCGTCAGCGGCCGCCCGTCCACCAGGGCCGCCGTCGGGGGTGCCTCGACCCCGTGGAGGCGGATTTCCACCGTTCGCTCGCCCGTGCTCCACGCGTCGTGGGCCAACTCGCGGACCAACTCGAAGCCTTCGTCGACCGGCATGACCGACCACCGGGTGGTGCGGTAGGCGCCATCGCGGTAGTCGAACGAGCGGCCGTCGTCCTCATAGAGCTCGAACTCCCGGGGCTGGGCCGGGAAGACTTCGAGGGTGAGATCGGGTCCGGTCGCCGCGCTCTCGTGGCCCACGAACTGGACCACCTCCTGGAGCGCCATGATCCCCCCCGCGCCCAGGAACATCGGGATGCGATCCAGCGGCGCGTCCACGGTCACCGCCCGCCGGCCCTCGAAGACCTCCCCGGTGGCGAGGTCCAGCCAGCGGCCTTCGGGCAGGTACACCTCCTGCTCACGCGCTCCCTCGCGCGTCACCGGAGCGACGAGGAGCCGCTCGCCGAGCAGGAACTGGTGCTGGTAGGCGGGCTGGTAGGCGACCGTGTCCGCCTGATGGTGCCAGAACAGGGGACGCAGGAGCGGGGCGCCGGTCAGGCTCGACTCCCGGAAGAGCGAGTAGAGGTAGGGCAGCATGCGATAGCGCAGCTCTATCGCCTGCCGGGAGATCGCCTCCACCTCCGCGCCGAAGGCCCACGGCTCCTGGGGCGGCGTGTCGTGGGCGGTGTGCCCCCGGAAGAACGGTGTCAGCGCGCCGACCTGGATCCACCGCGCGAACAGCTCCGGCGACGGGCCCCCGATGAACCCGCCCACGTCGGCGCCCACGAACGGGACGCCCGAGAGCCCGAGCCCGATCAGCATCCGGATCCCGAGCTCCAGGTGCTCCCAGCTCGCCACGTTGTCGCCGGTCCAGACCGCCGCGTAGCGCTGGATCCCGGCGAACCCGGCACGGGTCAGGATGAACGGCCGCTCGTCCGGACGCGCCCTCACCAGCGACTCGTAGGTCCCCTGCGCCATGAGGAAGCCGTAGAGGTTCCGGACCTGCTTGAAGGAGCCGGCCGCCGACTCCACCTCGAGCGGGAACGCCTTCCCCCAGACGGCCGGCTCGTTCATGTCGTTCCAGATCCCGTCGACCCCCTGGTCCAGCAATCGCCCGAGGTGGGTGGCCCACCACGCGCGGGTGTCGGCCTTCGTGAAGTCCGGGAAGTACGACCGGCCGGGCCACACCGATCCTACGTACACCTCGCCGTCCGGGTAGCGGACGAAGTGGTCGCCCGCGAGCCCTTCCTCGGCGACCACGTACCCCTCCTCCTCCTTGACCCCGGGGTCGACGATCGGCACGACCTTGAACCCCAGCCCCTGGAGCTCGTCGAGAAGCCCGTCGGGGTCCGGGAACCGCTCGGGATCCCAGGTGAACACCCGGTACTCGTCCATGTAGTGGATGTCGAGATAGATGACGTCGGCCGGGATCCGCTTCTCGCGAAACGTGCGGGCGAGACGGAGGACCTCCTCGTCCGGGTAGTAGCTCCAGCGTGACTGCTGGTAGCCGAGGGCCCACTTGGGCGGCAGCGGCGCCCGGCCGGTGATCGCCGTGTAGCGCTCCACGACACGCGGGATGGCCGGGCCGGCGAAGAAGAAGTAGTCGAGCGCGCCGCCCTCGGCCGAGAACGAATAGTAGCGGTGGTTTGCGGCTCCCAGGTTGAACGTCGTCCGATGGCTGTTGTTGAGGTAGATGCCGTACGCTCGGCCGTCCCTCAGGCCGATCAGGAACGGAACGCTCTGGTAGACCGGGTCGGTCTCGTTGCCGTAGCCGTAGGTGTCGCTCGTCCACATCACCCACTCCCGGCCCCGCTTATCGACGTTCCCGGTCTTCTCGCCGAGACCGAAGAAACGCTCACCCTCCTCGATCGACTTCCAGTTCCGGACCTCGTTCCCGTCCCAACCGATGCCGAAGCCGGCGTCGTCCCTGCTGATCACGTTTCCGTCGCGGTCGAGGAAGGCGATCCGGCACGGGGAACGGTCGACTGTCACCTCCAGCTCGGCCGATCGCAAGACGATCCGGTCGGTCTCCTCGACGATCTCCAAGTCGGTTTCCTGGACCGGGAAGCGCACGAGCGGGGCCTCAAGGAGGGTCTCCTCCCGATCGGGGCGATCGAGCGTGACCCGGACGGTGCCGGGATCCAGGAACGTGATCTCGAGGCGCACGCCGGGGTCGCAGTGGAGGAGCGCCCCGCGCTCGACACGCTCGAATCCGACCATGTCGCCGAGGAAGGTGTAGTCGGGGCCGGCCAGCGAGAGGGGCACGAGCATCCCCGGCAGCACGAGCTGCGCCGTGAAGAGGGCGAGCCTCACCCGGTCACCTACGAGAAGTAGAGCCAGACCGCGACGACCGCCAGCACGAGGAGCACGCTGAGGACCAGGTTCGCCCGCCCACCGCCCCCGGCGGCGTGAGGCCTGGGGGCGGCCTCGCCGAAGGTCAGGTCACGAAGCTTCTCGCGTGGCGGCGCCGGGGCGGTCAGGCTGACCCCGACCAGGACCGCCGTACAGAACACGAAGAGCCCGATCGCGAAGTGGAGGAAGTTGACGGTGGCGAACGTGTGGAGCCATCCCTCCAGAGCGCCCTGGTTCAGCTCGGCGATGAGCCGACCCATCCCCAGGACGAACCCCGTCAGGAGCGACGCCATGGCGCCTCGCGCGTTCACCCGCCGCCACAGGATGCCCATCAGGAACACGGCCGCGATCGGCGGCGAGATGTACGCCTGGACGCTCTGGAGGTAGGTGTAGATCTGCTCGGAGATGGCGCCCATGAGCGGGATCCAGAGCAGGGCGAGCCCCACCAGGACGGCCGTCGAGCCCTGGCCGACCAGCACGAGCTCATGGTCCGGGGCGTTGGGCCGGAGCTCCTTGTATACGTCCCAGGTGATCAAGGTCGAGCACGAGTTGAAGACCGAGGAGAGCGAGCTCATGAGGGCCGCCAGGAGGCCGGCCACGACGATCCCGCGGAGCCCGGCTGGCAGCAGCGTGCCGACCAGCGTGGGCAGCGCCTGGTCGGGCGCGGCGAGCTCCAGCTTCCCCTGCTGAACGAGGACGTAGGCCAGCACTCCGGGAATCACGAAGATGAAGACGGGCAGGAGCTTCAGGAACCCGGCGAAGATTGTCCCCCGCCGCGCCTCGGTCTCATTCCGCGCCGAGAGCACGCGCTGGACGATGAACTGGTCCGTGCACCAGTACCACACCCCCAGGATGGGGGCGCCGAAGGCGAT
>DATEDS010000324.1:0-8583 GCA_035281565.1 Gemmatimonadota bacterium | reverse complement strand
CCAGGCTGCCGTGAGCGGCTGGAACGTGGGCATCAAGGCCGAGCTGACGCCCACCTTCGGGAGGGGCGAGCTCTTCAACTTCGTGAGCGCCGACAACCCGCGGCTCGACTCGCTGGTCAAGACGGCCGAGGTGGAGCGCGACCGTGCCAAAGCGATGGAGCTGTGGTCCGAAGCCCAGCGGATCATCGTCGACGAGGCCTACTACACCTTCCTTTTCCAGCAGAACGACCTGTTCGTGATCGACCGGCGGTTCCATGACGTCGAGCCGGACGCGTACAGCTGGGACTCTCACCTGGAGAAGTGGTTCGTGCCCGAGGGGCAGCAGAGGTACGATGTCCCGGTCGGGTCCGCGCCGGTCGCCCGCTCGACGGAAGGCGCGGCCGGGGTCGCCGGGCGGTGAGGCGGGGCGAAACCCACGGGGGCGCGGGCCCCCGGTGATCGGCTATCTCGGAAAGCGGCTCCTCCAGGCGGTGCCGATCCTCGTCGGCGCCTCGACGATCATCTTCTTTCTGATGCACGCCGCGCCGGGCGATCCGACGTCGATCTACCTCGGCAACCCCAACATCGACGCCCGGGTCATCGAGCAGATGCGGGAGAACCTGGGCCTCGACCAGCCGGTCCACATCCAGTACGTGAAGTGGATCTCGTCGTTCATGCAGGGCGAGTTCGGCTACTCGTTCAGCCAGAAGCGACCGATAGCCGACATCCTGAAGGATACGATGCCGAACACGCTGATTCTCTCCGGCGTGGCGCTGGCGATCATCTTCATCCTCGGCGTCGTGATCGGGACGGTCCAGGCTGTCCGGCAATACTCGTGGGGAGACAACCTGGCCACCGCCCTGGCGTTCTTCTTCTATTCCATGCCCAGCTTCTGGTTCGGCCTGATGCTGATCCTGCTGTTCGCCTACAAGCTGCAATGGCTGCCGGCGAGCCAGATGACCTCGGTGAACTACGAGTTCATGAGCGGATCGGCCCAGCTCATCGACCGGTTGAAGCACCTTCTCCTTCCGGCGATCGCCCTCGGCGTGGGAGGGGCGGCGTCGGTCGCCCGCTACATGCGGAGCGGCATGCTCGAGCAGGTCCGTCAGGACTACGTGCGGACGGCCCGGGCCAAGGGGCTCAGCGAAGGCAAGGTGATCTTCAAGCACGCGATGCGGAACGCGCTGATCCCGGTCATCACGCTGCTGGGGCTCTTCCTGCCGTTCCTGATGGCAGGCTCGGTCCTGATCGAGACCGTCTTCGCGTGGCCGGGGATGGGGCGCACGATCGTGACCGCGATCTTCCAGCGCGACTACCCGGTCGTCCTTGCGACGGCGTTCGTGATCTCAGTGATGGTCGTGCTCGGCAATCTGATCGCGGACATGCTGTACTCGATCGTCGATCCCCGGATCCGGGTCGAGGAAGGGGAAGGGGCGTAGGATGGCGAGGGCCAAGGAGGTGGAGGCGCTCGCGGCGGCCTCGATCCCGGCCGGCGCGACGGTGGTGCCTGCGCCGGCTGCTACGCGGGCGGTCCAGCCACGGCGGCCGTGGGCGGTCGGCCTCTCGGCGCTCGTGCCAGGGCTGGGATCCCTGGCCCTGGGTCGGGTCACCCCCGGAGCGTGGATCCTGGCCGCGTGGGCGATGGCGCTGGTCACCCTCACGATCTCGCGCGAGGACGTGGCGCGGACGCTCGCAGAGGGGCGTCTCGACGACTGGGTGGCGCTGGTCACGCTCGCGGTCACCGGCGTCGGGCTCTGGGCCTGGGGCGTCGTGGACGTCGCCGTGACCGCGACCCGTCCCGTGCGCCGCACCGGCGTCAGCCAGTGGCGCCTGGCCGGGAGGCGCTTCCGGAAGAACCATCTCGCCATGACCGGGCTCGCGATCATGGTGGTCCTGTACTGGGTCACGCTCCTCGCCCCGTTCCTCACCCCCTACGACCCCAACTTCCAGGGGAACATCGTCCTCGACCGCTACCTCCGGCCGTCGGCCGAGCACCTGCTCGGAACGGACAAGTTCGGCCGCGACGTCCTGAGCCGGATCCTGTACGGGGCCCGCATCTCGCTCACCATCGGCTTCCTGTCCGTCGCCATCTCGGTCACGCTGGGAACGCTCCTGGGCGCGGTGGCGGGATACTTCCGGGGCTGGGTGGACACCGCCATCGCGCGCTTCATCGACATGATGCTGTCGATCCCGCGACTGATCCTCGTGCTCGTCGTGATCGCGCTCTTCCGGCCCGAGATCTGGATCGTGATCGTGGTCCTGGGCTTCACCGGGTGGGAAGGGACGGCCCGCATCGTGCGCGGTCAGTTCCTCCAGCTCCGCGAGCAGGAGTTCGTGCAGGCCTCCCGCGCCCTCGGATACGGGGACGCGCGCATCATTCTGCGCCACATCCTCCCCAACACGCTGGCCCCGATCATCGTGATCGCCACGCTCGGCATCGGCACCACCATCCTTCTCGAGGCCGCGCTCTCGTTCCTCGGACTCGGCGTCCAGCCGCCCACCGCCTCGTGGGGCTCGATGGTGAACGACGGTCGGGACGCGATGATCACGGCCTGGTGGATCTCGACCTTCCCCGGGCTGGCCATCGTCCTGACCGTGGTGTCGTTCAACCTGCTCGGAGACGGCCTGCGGGACGCTCTCGATCCTCGCCTTCGCGCTTGACCCGGCTCGCTCCGGCCCTCCTGGCGGGCCTGCTCTGGGCGTCGTCCACCCCGGCGCAGACCGGTTTCACGTCCGAGGGGCGGAGCCGTCAGCGCGCGCTCGAGGCCGGCCTCGTGGCGGCGATCCGGGCTGCCGATCTGGACTCGATGGCGCGCGTCCTGTCGGCCGCCCCGCACGTGGCCGGAACCCCGGGTCAGGCCGCGGTCCGGGACACGCTGGTCGCCTGGCTCGAAGCGTGGGGGCTCGAGCCCGCGGTCGAGACCTACGAGGTGTTCCTGCCGCACGCGACCGGTGTCGAGGTGAGGCTGGTCGCGCCCGAGTCGATCGACTTCCTGCTCGTCGAGGAGCCGGTTCCGGGCGACCCGGTCACCCGGCTCGAGCCGTACCCGTGGCTGAACGGGTACTCCGCCCCGGGTCGGGTCGAGGCCGAGGTCGTCTACGCCGGCTGGGGCCTCCACGCCGACTACGATCGCCTCGCGGAAATGGGCGTCGAGGTCCGTGGCCGGATCGTCGTGGCGCGCTACGGACTCGCGTACCGCGGCATCAAGGCGCGGCTCGCCGAGGAGCGGGGCGCCGCGGCGCTCCTGCTCTACTCGGATCCCGACGACGACGGGTACGTCCAGGGCGACGTCTACCCGGAGGGACCGTGGCGGCCTTGGAGCGGCGTCCAGCGGGGGAGCGTCATGGTCGGCGCCGGCGACCCGGCGACCCCCGCGGGTCCGAGTCTCGCAGGCGCCCCGCGGCTGGCGGTCGGGGCGTTCGCCGACCGCCTCCCGGGGATCCCCGTCCTCCCGGTCTCGTACCGGGTCGCGGGGGAGATCCTCTCCCGGGTCCGCGGCGCCGACATCCCCGTGCCCGCCTGGCAGGGCGGGCTCCCGTTCCGCTACCACGTCGGTCCCGGCCCGGCCCGCGTGCGCGTCCGCGCCGCCGACGACCGTGCCGGCCCGGGGGGCGGTGTCAAGGCGATCCACGACGTCGTGGCCGTGATCGAGGGGACGGAGTGGCCCGAGGAGATCGTGGTGATCGGCGCCCACATCGACGCCTGGGGGGCGGGCGCGAACGACAACGTGAGCGGGACGATCTCGGTTCTCGCCGCGGCGCGGGCGATCCGGGCTGCGGCGGCCGAGAACCCGCCGCGGCGCACGATCGTCGTCGCCGGCTGGGACGGTGAGGAGTGGGGGCTCCTCGGATCGACCGAGTGGACCGAGGAGCACGCCGCCCGGCTGGAAGCGGGGGGCGTCGCCTACCTGAACCAGGACGCCGTGGGCGGGACCCGGTTCGGGGCCGGGGCGGCCCCGCTCCTGGCGCGGTCGGTCCGTGAGGCGGCCCTGGCGGTCCCCGGCGAGGGCGGGTCCCTGCTGGACGAATGGCGGGGGGGCGAGGCCGAGGCGGAGGTCGGGGACCTGGGTGGGGGGAGCGACTTCCAGCCCTTCTACCAGCGGCTCGGGATCCCCAGCGCGAGCTACGGGTTCGGCGCGTCGGGCGGCATCTACCACTCGGCCTACGACACCCACCGCTGGATGAGCCGGTTCGGCGATCCCGGCTACCGGAACCACGCCCGGACCGCGCAGCTCACCGCGGTCCTCGCCACGCGCCTCGCCAACGCGGAGGTCCTGCCGTACGACGTGTCCGGACTGGCCGGCCGGCTGGATTCGTTGTGGGCCCCGCTCAGGGCCATGACGGTGGCCGAGGCCGGCGCCGGGGAGGAAGACCTGGCGCCGCTCGACGGGGCTCTGGAGGACCTCGCGGCCGCCGGGGAAGAGCTGGCGAGCGCCCGAGACCGATATCTGACCGGGCGGGTCGACGCCGCGAGGTCGGCCCGCGCCAACCGGATCCTGCTCGGGATCGAGCGCGGCCTCGGGCGCGAATCCGGTCCCTTCGGCGACGGCAGCAACCGAAGCCTCACCTTCGCCGGCGACCCCCGGAACGGGTACGCGACCCTGGCGCTGCCCGGGGTCGCGACCGCGGTCCGTGAGGCGAGCCCGGAGCGCGTCCGGAACGAGGTCGCGGAGCTCGCCGCCCGGCTCGCCGCGGCCGCCGATCGGGCGCGGGAAGCGGCCCGCCAGCTGGGCGGCGGTTCGCCCGGGCCGGCGGGCGCGGCTACCTTCTCGGCGCCCGAGCGCCGGGCCGACAACCCATCGCAGGAGGTCGACGCATGGTAGCCGTCCACGTCGACGGACCGATCACGCGGACCATGGAGCTGTTCGGGCTCGACACCCGGCAGCTCGCCGACGCGATCGGTTGCTCGACCAGCACCCTCAACCGCTGGCGTCGCGGCGACCAGCAGCCATCCGAGCAGTACCTCGAGAAGATCCAGCTCCTGGACGCCCTCCTGTATCAGGTCAACCAGAGCCTCCGCTCGCGGCAGCGCGCCCGCGAATGGTTCGACACGCGGATTCCCGCGCTCGGAAACCACACCCCGCGGGCGGTGTTTCTCGGCGGGAATCTGGCGCATCTGGTGGTGTATCTCCGGCAACACGATCGCTTGTAATGCAGCCGCTGCTCCGGGTCGACGACCTGCGAACCACCTTCCGCACGGACGAGGGCACCGCCAAGGCCGTGGACGGGGTGTCCTTCGAGGTCGCCGAGCAGGAGACGCTCGGCATCGTCGGCGAATCGGGGTGCGGCAAATCGGTCACCGCGCTCTCGATCCTGCGGCTCATCCCCGATCCGCCCGGCCGCGTCGAGGGCGGGCACGTGCACTTCCAGGGCCGGGATCTCCTGGAGCTCTCCGACAGGGAGATGCGCCGGATTCGGGGCAACGAGATCGCGATGATCTTCCAGGAACCCATGACCTCGCTCAACCCCGTCTACACGGTCGGCGAGCAAATCAGCGAGGTGCTGCGGCTCCATCGCGGGTTGTCGCGCGGCGAGGCGGGGGAGCGCGCGGTCGAGATGCTGCGGCGGGTGCGGATCCCGGACCCCGACCAGCGGGTCGCGGAGTACCCGCATCAGCTCTCCGGCGGGCAGCGCCAGCGGGTCATGATCGCGATGGCGCTGGCGTGCGATCCGGCGCTCCTGATCGCCGACGAGCCGACGACCGCGCTCGACGTCACCGTCCAGGCGCAGATCCTCGACCTCCTGCGGCAGCTTCAGGACGAGTTCGGCATGGCGATCATGCTGATCACGCACGACCTCGGGGTGATCGCCGAAACGGCCCACCGGGTGGTCGTGATGTACGCGGGGATCGTGGTCGAGAGCGGCACGGTCGAGCAGGTCTTCGACGGACCCAACCATCCCTACACGGAAGGGCTCAAGGCGGCGATCCCCAAGCTCGGAGAGAAAGTCGAGCGGCTGGCCACCATCCCCGGCACCGTCCCCTCGCCGTACGAGGAGATCGTCGGCTGCCCGTTCCAGAACCGGTGCTCGTACGTGATGGACGTCTGCCGTCGCGAGTTCCCCCCGCTGTACGCGGTGGGGCCGGGGCACGAGGCGCGCTGCTTTCTCTATGACTGACCGGCGGGTGAACGGCCATCCCGCGGCCAGCCGGGGGGGCGCGCTCCTGGTGGTGCGGGACCTCGAGAAGCACTTCCCGATCAAGCGCGGCTTCTGGTCCCGGACCGTGGGTCACGTCCGCGCGGTGGACGGGATCTCCTTCGACATCCTGCCGGGCGAGGTGCTGGGCCTGGTCGGCGAATCGGGCTGCGGGAAGACGACGGCGGGCCGCTGCATCCTGCGGCTGATCGAGCCGACCGGGGGAAACATCGAGTTCGAGAGCCGGGACGTGCTCGGGCTCGATCGTCGGGAACTGCGCGAGCTTCGGGGCGAGATGCAGATCATCTTCCAGGATCCGTACTCGAGCCTGAACCCGCGTCTGACGGTGGGGTCGATGCTCGGCGAGGCGCTCCGCATCCACGGCGTGGCCGAGGGCGAGCAGGTTCGCGAACGCGTGCGCGAGCTCCTCCGGGTGGTCGGCCTCGCGCCCGAGCACGCCGGGCGGTACCCCCACGAATTCTCCGGCGGCCAGCGCCAGCGGATCGGGATCGCACGGGCGCTGTCGGTGAACCCCCGTTTCATCGTGTGCGACGAGCCCGTCTCGGCGCTCGACGTATCGGTCCAGGCGCAGGTCATCAACCTGCTCCAGGAGCTCCAGCGGGAGTTCCACCTGACGTTCCTGTTCATCGCCCACGACCTGGCGGTGGTCGAGCACATCTCCGACCGGGTGGCCGTGATGTACCTGGGCAAGCTGATGGAGCTGGCGGACGCCCGGGAGCTGTACGGCAATCCGCTCCACCCCTACACGCGGGCGCTCCTGTCGGCGATCCCGGTGCCCGACCCGCGGGCCCGGCGGGAGCGTGTCGTCCTCGAGGGGGACGTGCCCAGTCCGGCCCATCCCCCCTCCGGCTGCCCGTTCCATCCACGATGCCCGATCGCGACCGCCGAATGCGCCGAGGTGACGCCCGAGTTCCGCGACGTGGGCGGGGGTCATTTCGTGGCCTGCATCAAGGTCTGAGGCCGGTCTTGACGCCCCTTCGCGGGGCCTGCTAAGCTAGCCATCTCACTCGGCACGCCTTGACGCCCCGAACCTCGAACCCTGCCGCGGGAGGCCCCATTGATAGATAGAGCGGTTCAGTTCTTCCAGGACGGAGGGATCTTCATGTGGCCGCTCCTGGCCTGTGCGGTCATCGGCCTCGTCATCATCGTCTGGAAGTTCTTCTCCCTGACGTCGACCAGCTCCAGGACCAAGGCTCTCCTCGAGGACGTCGACGGCCTGATCGCCAACCGTCGGCTGGAGGAGGCCAAGGCGCGCTGTCGCGAGAGCGACACGCCGGTCGCCCAGATCCTGCTGGCGGGGCTAGACAAGCACCAGGAGGGGACCGAGCGTGTCCTGACCGCGATCGAAAACGAGGGGATGATCCAGATGTCGCGGCTGGAGAGCGGGCTCGTCTGGCTCGCCACGATCGCCAACGTCGCCCCCCT
Source organism: Gemmatimonadota bacterium (assembly GCA_035281565.1). Lineage (GTDB taxonomy): Bacteria > Gemmatimonadota > Gemmatimonadetes > JACCXV01 > JAHWKZ01 > DASRVA01. The sequence goes on along the minus strand of DATEDS010000324.1, from coordinate 1,023 downwards.
GCTCGGCTTCCTCGGGACGGTGGCCGGCATGATCATCGCCTTCGGCGCGATCGAGCTGGCCGGCGAGGTCGACGCGACGCTGGTCGCCGGGGGCATCAAGGTCGCCCTGATCACGACGGCGGCGGGTCTCACGATCGCGATCCCGGTCAACATCGCGCACAACTACTTCGTGTCGAAGATCGACTCGATGGTCATCGAGATGGAAGAGACCTCGCAGAACCTGGTCGAGACCCTGCACGCGATGGGCAGCGAGCCGGTGGGGACGCGGGCCTGACCCATGGCCAAGCTGCTGAAGCGCAAGAGCCGGGTCTCCGACGAGATCCCGACCGCCTCGATGGCGGACATCGCCTTTCTGCTCCTGATCTTCTTCCTGGTGACGACGGTGTTCGCCGAGGACCGCGGGCTGAGCCTGGTCCTCCCCGAGCGGCAGAGCGAGGAGATCGAGATCAATCCCAAGAACATCATCACGTTCTACGTGGTGGGGGACGGGGTGGTGGAGCTGCGCCGGGGCGATTCCCCCGACAAGCAGACCATCAACTTCGACCAGGTGGAGGCCATCACGCGCCAGGAGCTGGCGGCCAACCCGCGCCTCATCGTGAGCGTCAAGACGGCGCCCGACGCGAACTACGTGGACATGGTGAACGCGCTGGACGAGGTCAAGCTGGCGGGGGCGACCAGGATCAGCCTCCAGGAGTGGGACCGATCGGTCGAGTGAGCGATCCCGAACGCGAGGTTCGAACGAAGGCCCGGGTTGCCGCCCGGGCCTTCGTGCTTGGGGCCGCGGCGCGGGGTCGGGCCGGCACCCTTTCCCCGGCCACCGGGTAGAGACGGGCGTCCGATGCGACCGTCGATCGCCCTGGCCTGGCTGATCCTGCCGGCGCTTGCCGCGCCCGGGGCGGCCGCGGCCCGCGGGGCGCCGAGCTGTGCCCTGTGGTGGGAGCCGGGCGCGCCGGTCGCGATCTGGCCCCACGAGACGGCCCCTCCCGAGACGCGGCTCGAGGCGGGGCCGGCGGACGCTCTCAC
>DATEDS010000323.1:0-5556 GCA_035281565.1 Gemmatimonadota bacterium | reverse complement strand
GGCGGCGTCCGGCGCCGCGAGGCCTGCGTCGCCGGGGGGGCCGGCCGGGAGGTCGGCCAGGAGGTCGGGGGCCGTTCACGCCGCCAAGCTAGCCGAGTCGGATTGCGGCCGCTTTCCGCGTGAGGATCGCTTGCGGACTCGTGATGTTCAAACGATCGAAAGGCCGCTCAAGGCGGCCGAGATCAAGGCGCGCGAGCGAGGGGGCCCGAGGCGCACTCAAGGGTGCGCCGCAGGGCAACCGAGCGAGCGCAACGCAGATATCGGCCGTCTTCAGCGGCCGCTTAGAGGCCGATGAGGCGGAGCATGTCGGAGGTGAACGCCAACGCCATCAACAGCACCAGGAACGCCAGGCCGACCTGGGATAGCCGGAGTTTCTGACGGGCCGACAGCGGCCGCCCCCGACCGGCCTCGATCACCAGGAACAGGATGTGTCCTCCGTCCAGGACCGGGATCGGCAGCAGGTTGAGGATCGCCAGGTTGATCGAGAAGAGGGCGATCCAGCCGACCAGGCTCTGCCAGCCGCGGCGCGCGAACCGGCCGGTCAGCTGCCCGATCGCCACCGGCCCGCCCAGCGAGCGCACCGACACGTTGCCGCTGACCAGCTGGTACAGGCCCCCGACGATCAGCGTGCTCGCCTGGAGCGCGGTCCGGGTGCCGGTGGACAGCGCCTCGATCGGTCCGAGCTCGACCGTCTCCGTCTCCGCCGTCACCCCCAGCCAGCCGGTCGCGATGAACTTGCCGTCGCTGGCCCGCGGCGTCTGCTCGGAGCCCGTCTGGACGGTGAGCGAGAGGCGTTCCGGCTCGCCGTCCGCGCCCGGACGCTCGATCTGCACCGGGATTCGCTGGTCCGGCCGTTCGCGGACGAACTCCACCACGTCGGCGAAGGAAGCCACCTCCTCGCCGTCGACGGACACGATCCGGTCGCCGACCTGGATCCCGGCCAGCGCTGCGGGGCTTCCCTCATCGACGTCGACGATCAGCGGCTCGGTCAGCGGGAGAAGACCGGCGGCGAACCCGCCTTCGTCGTCGGCGGGGACCGCGACCTCGATCGTCCGGCCATCGGAGAGCGCGATCTCGGCGATTCTCCCGCCCGCTTCCTGGAGAGCACGATCGATCTCGTACCAGTTGGCGACCGGCTGCCCGTCCACCGCCGCGATCTCGACGCCGCCATCGGCGAAGGGCTGGAGAGCCGGGAACTCCGCCAGGGCGATCGAGTCGACCCCGGCGACGAGCGTTCCCTTGGTGGTCGGGATCCCCTCGCCGAAGGCCAGGAACACGTAGATGAGCCAGCCGAGGAGGAAGTTCATGATCACCCCCGCGCTGATCACCAGGAGGCGCCAACGGATGGGCTGGTTGTCGAATCGTCTCTGGGGGGGGAACTTCGAGTCGTCGACCTGCTCGTCCGCGCCGCCCTCCAGCTTCTCGAAGGCCTCTTCGCCCTCCATGCCGGCCAGCTTCACGTAGCCGCCGAAGGGTACGGCCGAGAGGCAGTAGTCGGTCTCGCCCCAGCGGAACCCGACCAGCCTAGGCCCCAGCCCGATCGAAAAGCGGGGAACGGCGATTCCGGCCCATTTGGCGGTCATGAAATGGCCGAGCTCGTGGACGAACACGAGCAGGCCGAGCACGAGGACGGTCAGAAGGAAGGTTTGCATCTCCGATTTACCCCCGCGCTCCGATCGGGGTCCACGCGAAACCCGCTCGCTCGCCGGCTCTCTCGCGGGCCCACCGGTCGGCCTCCAGCAGGGTCTCCACCGAGTCCGCGGCGGTCACCTCGTGCTCTCCGAGGACGCGGTCGCAGATGGCCGGAATCTGCGGAAAAGCTATGCGCCCGGCAAGAAACGCCGCGACCGCGACCTCGTTCGCAGCGTTGAAGACGGCCGGTGCCGTTCCGCCCGCCCTGCCGGCGTCACGAGCGATCCCGAGCGCCGGAAACCGCTCCGCGTCCGGCGTCTCGAACGTGAGCCCGCTGAGCCGCGTGAGTTCCATTCTTCCGCCGTTCGGCACCCGCTCCGGCCAGGTCAGCGCGGCCCGGATCGGCGGGCGCATGTCGGGTTCTCCAAGCTCGGCAAAGAGTGTGCCGTCCATGCACTCGACCATGCCATGGACGATCGACTGGGGATGGATCACGACATCGATCCGGTCGTAGTCGAGGCCGAAGAGGTGATGCGCCTCGATGACTTCGAGCCCCTTGTTGGCGAGGGTCGCCGAATCGATCGTGATCTTGGGACCCATGGACCACGTGGGGTGGGCCAGCGCCTCCTCGGGCGTGACCTGGCGAAGCCGCTCCACGGAGAACCCGCGAAAGGGTCCGCCGCTCGCGGTCAGGACGATCCGCCTCACGGACCCTCGGGGAAGGCCGTCGAGGAGCTGCCATATCGCGTTGTGCTCGCTGTCGACCGGCCGCAGCCGGTCCCCGCCGCCGGCGGCCCGGACGACGAGCTCGCCGCCCACGACCAGCGACTCCTTGTTGGCGAGGGCGACCCGCTTCCCCGCGTCGAGCGCGGCCAGCGTGGGGCGGAGACCGGCCGCGCCCACGATCCCGTTCAGGACCGTCGCGGCCGAGGTCGTGCGCGTCAGCTCGAGGACACCTTCGGGCCCCTGGAGGCACTCGACGTTGGCGAAGGCGCCCGCCGTGCGGGCCTCACGCCAGGCCTCCGGATCGGCGACCGCGACCACCTCGGCCCCGGTTTCGGTCGCGATCCGGTCCAGCTCCCGCCAGCTCCGGAGACAGGACAGGCCGACGATCCGGAAGCGATCGCCGAGGTCACGGACCACCTCGATCGCGCTCGCGCCGATCGAACCGGTCGCGCCCAGGAGGACCAGGCCCTCGCTCACAGGATGCAGCACCGGATGTAGTAGTAGAAGGCCGGCACGCTGAACAGCGCGCTGTCGAAGCGGTCGAGGATTCCGCCGTGACCGGGAACGAGCCCCGATGAATCCTTCACGCCGGCGTCGCGCTTGAAGGCGGACTCGACGAGATCGCCGAGCGGGGCGACGACCCCGACCAGGGCACCCACGACGAAGCCGTGCCGGGCGTCGAAGAGGTCGAGCGATGGCAGCAGCGCCGTGCCCGCCGCCGTCGAGGCGAGCAACCCGGCGACCGCGCCTTCCCAGGATTTCCTCGGACTCACGCGGGCCAGTGAGTGCCGTCCCCAGCGTCGGCCGGCGAAGTACGCGACCGTGTCATTCAGCCAGGTGAGCACGAGCGGCACCGCCAGGAGCACCGCCCCCGCACGGTACGGCGCCCCGGGGATCTCGCGGGCCATCTCGCGAAGGAGCACCATGTGCCCGAAGAGGAGCCCGACGTAGAACGCCCCGAGGAGCGTGAAAGCGACGCTCGCCATGGCCTCCGTCCCCCTGGGGTCCAGCATCTGGGTGACCGCGACCCCGGCCACGCCCATCGTCATCACCGCCAGCACGATCCGCGGGTCGGCGGGTCCGGCGTAGAGAAGCGGCGGCAGGACGACGCCGAGCGCCAGGCCCGGCACCCAGCGCGGCCGATAGGGCTTCTCGCGCGAGAAGGTGTAGAGCTCGGCGATCCCGGCCGCCGCCAGAACCGTCACGGCAGCCAGGAAGAGCCAGCGGCCGACCACGATCGTAAGGACGAATAGCGGCAGGAGGACCGCGGCCGTCGCGAGCCGGCGGCCGAGCCCCCGGTCGGGGGTCAAACCAGCACGCGGCCGAACCGCCGCTCACGCCCCTGGTACGCGGCGACGGCGTCCAGGAACGCGTCGCGGTCGAAGTCGGGCCAGAGGACGTCGGTCACGTACAGCTCGGTGTACGCGATCTGCCAAAGAAGAAAGTTCGAGATCCGCAGTTCGCCGCTCGTCCGGATGAGCAGATCCGGGTCGGGCAGGCCCGCCGTGTACAGGCAGTCGGCGAAGATCTCGTCGTCGATCGCCTCGGGATCGAGCTCGCCCGCACGCACCTGCCGGGCGATCCGCCGCACGGCCTCCACGATCTCGCTGCGCCCCCCGTACGAGAGAGCCAGCGTCACGGTGAGCCGCTCGTTGGCAGCGGTCTCGGTGATCAACTCATCGAGTTCCTCGCGGGAGCCATGGGCGAGGCGCTCGATGTCGCCGATCGCCCGCACCCGTATCCCCTTCTCGATCAGATGCTCCCGCTCCGTGCGGATGTAGTGCCTGAGGAGGTCCATCAGGGCTTCGATCTCGGTGCGGGGCCGTTTCCAGTTCTCCTGCGAGAATGCGTACAGGGTCAGATACGGGATGCCGAGATCGGCGGTCGTCTCGATCACCTCGCGGACCGCCTTCATCCCGGCCTGATGGCCGGCGATGCGCGGCTTGCCCCGACGCTCCGCCCACCGGCCGTTGCCGTCCATGATCACGGCGACGTGCCGCGGCAGATTGCCCTGGGCGGCGATCTCTCGGGTTCGATCGGTCATCGTCCTGTCCGTGTCAGAACGTCATCGGCGGGCGGGTGGAACGCGGCTCGAACCGCACGCGCTAGACCTCCATCACTTCCTTTTCTTTTCTCTCCAGCATCTCGTCGATGGTCTTGATGTGCCGGTCGGTCAGGTCCTGGATCTCCTTGAGCTGACGATGCATTTCGTCTTCGCTGATGTCGCCCGACTTGCGGGAGGCCTGGACCTTCTTGTTCGCCTCGTGCCGGATGTTCCGGATCGCGATCCGTCCCTCTTCGGCGATCTTGTGGGTCACGCGCACGAGCTCCTTGCGGCGCTCCTCGGTGAGCGCCGGGATGGGGAGCCGGATCACCTTCCCGTCGTTGGCGGGCGTGAGACCCAGGTCGCTGGCCAGCAGCGCCTTCTCGATGCCTGCGACCTGGCTCGGATCGTACGGCGAGATCACCAGCAGCCGCGGCTCGGGGGCCGAGATCGTGGCCATCTGGTTGAGCGGCATCTGCTGCCCGTACGCTTCGACCTTGACCAGGTCGAGCAGGGTCGGCGACGCCTTTCCGGTCCGGACCGTACCCAGCTCGTGGCGGATGGCCTCCACCGACTTGTCCATGTGCGCGCTGACGTCCTTCAGGTCCTGGGCCATCATTCGCCTCCGATTCCTCCTCTCCAATCCCGCGGACGTTGATGGTCAGCCGATCACCACCGAGCCGACGGTCTCCCCCGCCAGGATGCTCCGGACGGCGCCGTTGGCGCCGATGTTGAAGACGATGATCGGGAGATCGTTCTCCCGGCTCATCGCCACGGCCGTGGCGTCCATCACCTTCAGGTCGAGGTTCAGGACCTCCTGATGCGAGATGCGATCGATGAAGCGGGCGTCGGGATCGGTGGCCGGGTCGGCGGAGTAGATACCGTCGACGTTGGTGGCCTTGAGGATGACGTCGGCGCCGACCTCGATGGCGCGCAGGACGGCAGCCGTGTCGGTGCTGAAGTAGGGGTTTCCGGTACCTCCGGCGAACAGCACTACGCGTCCCTTCTCGAGGTGCCGGATGGCACGCCGGCGGATGTACGGCTCGGCGATCTCGTCCATCCGGATGGCCGTCAGGAGTCGCGTGTCCACGCCCTTGCGTTCGAGCAGGTCCTGGAGGGCGAGCGCGTTGATCACGGTCGACAGCATGCCCATG
>DATEDS010000322.1:0-5411 GCA_035281565.1 Gemmatimonadota bacterium | reverse complement strand
CACGGCGATCCGCTTGATGTAGCCGGTGTGGCTGATCGTGACGACCATGTCCTCCTCGGCGATCAGGTCCTCCATCGAGAGGTCCGTCCCGCCGGCCACGATCTCCGTGCGCCGCGCGTCACCGTACCTATCGGCGATCTCCCTGAGCTCCTCCTTGATCACCTCCATCCGCATCCGCTTGGAGGCGAGCAGCTCCTTGAGACGGCCGATCGTCTTCAGCAGCTCCGTGTACTCGGCCTCCAGCTTGTCGCGCTCGAGGCCGGTCAGACGCGCCAGTCGCATGTCGAGGATCGCCTGGGCCTGGCGCTCGGAGAGGCCGAATCGCTCCATGAGCCCGCTGCGGGCGGCGTCGGTGTCGGCCGCCCCGCGGATGAGCTTCACGATCTCGTCGATGTTGTCGATCGCGATCCGGAGGCCCTCCACGATGTGCGCCCGCTCCTCGGCCTCGCGGAGTTCGAACTGGCTGCGCCTGACGACGACGTCGTGGCGGTGCTCGACGAAATGCTCGAGCATCTCCTTGAGCCCCATTTCGCGGGGCACGTTGTCGACCAGGGCGAGGTTGATGATCCCGAACGTCCACTCCATCTGGGTGGACTTGTAGAGGTTGTTGAGGACCACCTGCGCGATGGCGTCCCGCTTCAACTCGATGACGACCCGCATGCCGTCCCGGTCGCTCTCGTCCCGGAGGTCCGAAATGCCCTCGATCTTCTTGCTCCGCACCGTGTCGGCGATCTGCTCGACGAGCTTGGACTTGTTGACCTGGTACGGGATCTCGGTGATGACGATCTGCTCCTTGCCGCTCGCCTTGACCTCGGTGACGGCGCGGGCCCGCATCACGATCTTGCCACGACCCGTGTCGTAGGCCTCCCGGATGCCCTCGTTGCCGAACACGAAGCCGCCGGTGGGGAAGTCGGGCCCCTTGACGTGCCGCATCAGGCCGTCGAGGTCGATCTCCGGGTCGTCGACCAGGGCGCACAGCGCGTCGACGACCTCGCGCAGGTTGTGGGGCGGGATGTTTGTGGCCATCCCGACCGCGATGCCGCTCGAGCCGTTGACGAGCAGGTTGGGGAGCCGCGACGGCAGGACGGTGGGCTCCTCGAGCCGGTCGTCGAAGTTGGGCGTGTAGTCGACCGTCTCCTTCTCGATGTCGGCCAGCATCTCGCCGGCGATCGGAGCCAGCCGGGCTTCGGTGTAGCGGTAGGCAGCCGCGGGGTCGCCGTCGACCGAGCCGAAGTTCCCCTGCCCGTCCAGCAGCGGATACCGCAAGGAGAACGGCTGTACCATGCGGACGAGCGCGTCGTACACGGCGGTGTCCCCGTGGGGGTGGTACTTCCCGAGCACGTCGCCGACGACGGTCGCGCTCTTCTTGTACGGACGGGTCGGACCCAGCCCGAGCTCCTGCATCGAGTACAGGATGCGCCGGTGGACGGGCTTGAGGCCGTCCCGCACGTCGGGGAGAGCCCGCGCCACGATGACGCTCATCGAATAATCGATGAACGACTCGCGCATCTCGTCCTCGATGAAGCGCGGAACGATCCGTTCCCGGGTCTGCTCTACGGCCATGGTCTAGATGAACCTCGTCTCGAGGGGTCCGGGACTATACGTCCAGGTTCCGGACGTACTTGGCGTTCTTCTCGATGAACTCCCTGCGCGGCTCGACCTCGTCGCCCATCAGGGTCTGGAACAGCTCGTTGGCCTGGACGGCGTCGTCCATCGTCACCTGCAGGATCGTGCGGCTCTCGGGGTCCATGGTCGTCTTCCAGAGCTGATCCGGGTTCATCTCGCCGAGGCCCTTGTACCGCTGGACGTTCACGCCGTTCTTTCCCAGGCGCTCGATGTAAAGGTCGCGCTCCTCATCGTCGTAGGCGTAGAACTCCTGCTTGCCCTTTCCGACGCGATACAACGGTGGCTGTGCGATGTAGATCCGCCCCGCCTCGATCAGCTCCTTCATCCATTGGAAGAAGAAGGTCAGGAGCAGTGTCCGGATGTGGCTTCCGTCCACGTCGGCGTCGCACAGCAATATCACCTTGTTGTAGCGGGCGTCCTCGAGCTTGAACTCGTCTTCGCCGAAGCCTGTCCCGATCGCGGTGATGATCGTCCGGATCTCCTCGTTCGAGAGGATCCTGTCGATGCGCGCGCGAATGGTGTTGAGGATCTTCCCACGCAGGGGCAGGATCGCCTGATAGTTCCGGTCACGCCCCATCTTCGCACTGCCGCCGGCGCTGTCACCCTCCACCAGGAAAATCTCCGACAGGTCGGGGTCGTCGATCGAGCAGTCCGCCAGCTTTCCCGGCAGGACCCCGCTGTCCAGCGCGGACTTCTTGCGCGTCAGGTCGCGCGCCTTGCGGGCGGCCTCGCGCGCCCGCGCCGCCTGGAGGGCCTTCTCCACGATCCTCCGGCCCGGGCCCGGGTTCTCCTGGAGCCAGCTGCCGAGACCCTCGTTCATGACCGATTCCACGATGCCGCGCACCTCGGAGTTGCCGAGCTTGGTCTTGGTCTGCCCCTCGAACTGGGGCTCCATGACCTTGACCGACAGCACCGCCGTCAGTCCCTCCCGGACGTCGTCGCCGCTGAGCGTGAAGTCCGCCTTCTTGAAGAAGCCCTTGTCGTTGGCGTAGGCGTTGAGCGTGCGCGTCAGGGCGCCCTTGAAGCCGGACAGGTGCGTCCCGCCCTCGTGCGTGTTGATGTTGTTCACGAAGGTGAACAGGGTCTCCGTGTACGTCTCGTTGTACTGGATCGCGCATTGCACCTCGACGTCCTCACGCGTGGCCTCGACATACATGGGCTTGGGATGGAGGGCCTTGCGAGTCTTGTTCAGGTGCTTCACGAACTCCACCAGACCCCCGTCGTACTTGAAGACGTCCTTTTCCGGCTTCTCCCCGCGCTCGTCGGTGATCGAGATCTCCAGCCCCTGATTCAGAAACGCCAGCTCCCTCAGCCGGCCGGCGATGGTCTCGTACTGGAAGTCGATCTCGGGGAAGATCCGGGGATCGGGGTGGAACCGGACGATCGTCCCGGTCGCGTCGCTCTCGCCCCTCACCTCGAGCTCGGTGGCCTTGGCGCCCCGCTCGTAGCGCTGGTGATAGCGCTGGCCGTCACGCATGACCTCGACCTCGAGCCACTCGCTGAGGGCGTTGACGACCGACACGCCGACCCCGTGCAGGCCCCCGGAGACCTTGTACGACGTGTGGTCGAACTTCCCGCCCGCGTGGAGGGTCGTCATCGCGACCTCGACTCCCGGCTTGTGCTCGGTGGGATGGACGTCCACCGGGAAACCCCGCCCGTTGTCCTCGACCGTGACCACGTTGTCGGGGCCGATCGTCACCGCGATCGTGTCGCAGTAGCCCGCCAGCGCCTCGTCCACCGCGTTGTCCACGACCTCGTAGACGATATGGTGGAGCCCCCGGGCGCCGGTCGAGCCGATGTACATCCCGGGTCGCTTGCGGACGGCCTCCAGACCCTGCAGGACCTGGATCTTCTCGGCCCGGTAGGCCTCGGCGGCCTTCGCGTTGCGACCCTGCATGATCTTCGTCTTAGGCATTCACGTCCTCCACGTCCTCGTCAGCCATCGATTTCGGGATCCAGCCGGTACACGATCTTCCGTATCTTGCCGCGGCCCTGCCCGGCGTTGAGGGCTTTCAGGATCTCGGTCCGGCGAAGCGACAGCTCGTTCAGCCACGCCGGGCTGCACACCCCCACGATCAGCACGTCGCCATCCAGCCGCTGGGGACGGGTCGCCCGCGCGACCTCCTCGCCCACCCGACCCTTCCAGTCGACGAGGACGCGGTGGCGGTCGACCACCTCGTCCACGCCGAGCCCAGCCAGGACCCGATCGAGGACCGAGCCCACACGCCGCGCGCGGGAGCGCCCCCGCGCGGCCATCAGGCGGCGACCGCGCAGCTCCGGATCCGGCCCCCGGCGACCTCCCACGCCTCGAGGCGCGTATCGAGCTCGGGCAGCGGCCGCGCCGAGGTCACAAAGCGTTGCCGATGCTCGCCGAGGCACGGCAGGAGCGCCCGCGACCGGTCGGCGTCCACCTCGGCGAACACGTCGTCAAGGAGGAGAACGGGGGCATGGCCGCTCTCCGCCTCCAGGATGTCGGCCTCGGCCAGCCGGAGGGCGATGGCCGCCGTGCGCTGCTGGCCGAGCGAGGCGTAACGACCGATCGACCTCCCGCCCAGCAACAACTCCAGGTCGTCACGGTGCGGGCCTACCGAGGTCCAGCCACGCCTCAGGTCCAGCCCGCGCCGGCGCGCGAGCGCCTCGCGCCATGCCTGGCGGACCGCCTCGGCGTCGCCGGCGGCGCCGGCGTCGACCGGGACCGACGGCCGGTAACGGAGCTCCAGGCCGGACTCGGCATCCGGAGCGATGCGTGCCCCGAAGTCGCCGAACAGCGCGTCCAGCCGGCAGGCCAGGTCGTGACGCGCGAGGACCACCGGTGTCCCCGTTCGTATCAGCGACTCGTCCCAGGCCTCCAGCTCGTCGGCGCCGCCGCGCCCCCGCAGGGCCTCGTTCCGCTGGCGGAGCGCCCGCCCGTGCGCCTGGATCGTCCGCCAGTGGCGTCCCGCCGCACGCGCCAGCAGAGCATCCATGAAACGGCGTCGCTCGGCGGGGGGCCCGGCCACGATCTCGAGGTCGCCGGGTGCGAACAGCACGCTCAGGATGGAGCCGACCGCCTCGGCCGGGCTCGGGGCCGCCACGCCGTCGATCGCGATCCTGCGCGCACCGCGGTCACCCGACACCGCGACCCGACGCAGCCCGCCGTCGCCGTACTCCACCCTGCCCGTCACGCGGAACCGCTCCTCGCCGAACGCGATCACCTCGCGGTGCCGAGCGCCGCGGAACGAGCGGAACAGCGCGAGATAGTGGACCGCCTCGAGAAAGTTCGTCTTGCCCTGCCCGTTGGAGCCGATCAGGACCGCCCCGTGGGGCGGGATCTCGATGCGCGCGGGGCGCAGGTTGCGGAAGCCGTCGAGGCCGATTTCGATCAGCCGCACCGGGTGCCTCGATCGGGATCCCCCATTACGGACTAAATTTAACTCTGATAAGGACTTCGGGCAACGGGAGCCGGGCCGCCCGGGAAGGGTCCAAACATACTCTTACGCTGTCATACCGATCAGGCGGCTCACTCCTGGAGGCGGAGCGGCATGACGAGGCACAGAAACGCCTCGTCGTCGCCGTCGGCGGGCATCACCACCGCCGCCCGCTCGGGCGCCTTGAGGGTCATCTCGACCTCGTCCGAGTCCACGAACCGGAGCACCTCGAGCAGGTAGTTGGCGTTGAAGCCGATGTCGATCTCGTCCCCCTCGTAGGCCACCGGCATCTGCTCGGACCCCTCGCCCACATCGGGGGTCGAGACGTGGAAGCGCAGGAGGTCGTCCCCCAGCGAGAGCCGCACCCGGTGGGTCTGG
>DATEDS010000321.1:0-10287 GCA_035281565.1 Gemmatimonadota bacterium | reverse complement strand
AGGACGCCGTCGATCGCGTACAGGCCGAAGAGCGTCTCGACCAGCTCCCGGTTGCAGATGTCGCCGTGCACGAAGCGGTAGTTGGGGAGTGCCTCGAGGTCCTGCACCCCCTCGCGGTGCCCGGCGTAGGTGAGGCGGTCCAGGTTGACCACCAGGTGATCCGGGTGATCGCGGACCCAGTACCGGACGAGATTCGTGCCGATGAATCCGGCGCCGCCGGTGACGAGGATCCGTCGTGTCCAGGCGGACTCAGCCATGCGCCACCGCGACCATGGGGCCATGCATACGCTCGAGCACCTCGTCCAGGGCGACCTGCCAGGGTCGCGGCGCGAGCCCGAACGTCTCGGTGAAGCTGGTCGTGTCGAGGACGCTGTACGCGGGTCGCGGCGCGGGCAGCTCGAGGTCCGAGCTGGAGGTCCGTTCGATCTCGCGCACGAGCACGGGGCCGCGGGCTCGGGCCACGATCTCCTCCGCGAAGCCGTGCCAGGTGGTCTGGCCGGCATTCACGAAGTGATGGACACCCCACCCGGCGCCGGTGCCGCGCGCGTGTTCGAGCGCCGTGAGGGCGGCGACTGCGAGGTCGTCGGCGGCGGTCGGCGAGCCGACCTGGTCGTCGACCACGCGGAGCGGCTCGCCCTGTCCCGCCCGCTGCAGGATGGTTTTCACGAAGTTGCGCCCATGGACGCCGAACACCCAGGCCGTCCTGACGATGACGTGCCGGTCCGTTTCCTCGCGGACCGCCCGTTCGCCCTCCCATTTGGAGCGGCCGTAGGCGCCGAGCGGGCACGGCGGATCGTCGGGGCGGTAGGGCCGTCGCGAGCTGCCGTCGAAGACGTAGTCGGTCGAGAAGTGAACGATCGGAATCCCCTCGTCGCGGCAAACTCGAGCCAGGTTGCGTGGACCCTCCGCGTTCACGCGCATGGCCAGGGCTGGCTCCCGCTCGGCGTCGTCCACGCGCGTGTAGGCGGCGGCGTTCAGGAGCGCGCTCGGCTTGGCCGTCTGGATGGCCCGGCCCACCGCGACCCGGTCGCCGATGTCCAGGTCGGTGCGGGCGAGGGGAACGACCAGCCAGCCTCGCTGGAGCGCCTGACGGACCAGCTCGCTGCCGAGCTGACCGCGGGCACCGGTCACCAGAACCCTCATCCGTTCACGCCTCTCGCCAACCCGGGACCTCTCGAAGTGCGAGACCGCCCCCGGCCCTTGAGACACCGCTGCCCTACGCGGGGGACGCCTTGACCGGCCGACTCCATGCTCGCCTGTCGCGGCCGGCGTATCTGATGGCCGCGTTTGAGTAGTTTCGAATAGGTCGACGGCCCAGCCGACTCGCGTGTCCGCGCCGCGCCTTGCGACTCCTAACCTTTTGGGCTGCAAGGTCCTCGCCACCCACCCCGTGGTTCGCTTCAGGCTTGTTCCGCCAGCGTGGCCTCGGGATCCAGCGCCGACGCACGGCCGGCCGCCAGCCATCCGTACCGTCCGAGGATCGCCCCGGCCAGGAAGGCTGCCGCCGCCCACGGGATGGCTCCCATGAGCCGGAGGAGGAGCGCGGTCGGACCGCTCAGCAGGCCCGACCCCCGGAGCAACCGCCCGGAGAGCCCCGCGCGCAGGACGCCGTCGACGGGGCCGTGTCCGCGGAACTCGATCGAGGCCGAGAGGAGGATCTCCAGCGACGCCGCGCCGAGGCCGATCGCGTGGAGGGCCGGCGACCGGGCGCCGAGGAGCTCGAGCGCCGCGGCGGCCGAGCCCAGCCCGGCCACGCCGAAATGGAGGGGGAGGACCCGGTGGTGGGTGAACCAGGCCGGGATCGTGGTCGCCCCGATCAGAACCCCGGTGTAGGTCGCGAGAACCGGCCCCAGGATTCCGGCGACGACGACCGACGCGGTGCGGAAGGGTTCGAGGGCGGAGGGCGCGCCCGGCCTGACCTGCCACTCGGTCAGCAGGAGCGCGACCGTCACCGTACCTCCGAACAGGAACATGATCCAGGCTCCGACCGACATCGGCGACCGCCACTTGAAGACGCGGAGCATGTGGAGGAACCGCCGCGGCCGGCCGAGGTCCAGGACGAGCAGGGCGGGCGAGACCACGGCCCCGCCGAGGAAGGCGAGCCAGAGAGCGGTCCGGACGAGCGGGGTCGCGGCCCCGGGGGGGCCGGCCAGGTGGGCCGCCAGCGCGATCGTCCCGGCCATGCCGGCCAGCCCCCCGGTGAAGAAATAGAGCGGGATCTCCCAGGTCCAGACGGGCGGCTTGACGATCGGCCGTCCGTAGTAGCCGGCCGCGGGCATCGGGCCCCCGGCCGCACGGACGCCCGGGTCGTCGACCACGCCCCGCCGGCGGGCCGCCTCGCGAAGGTCGTCCAGGCGCTTCTCGAAGTCGCTCACGTCAGGAGGAAGGCGGCCACGGCGCCGGCCACCGCCCCGGCCGCGGTCAGGATGGCCGAAGTCCACGCCGCCCGCAGGCGAACGGTCGGGACTTCCGGTGCCGGGGGCAGGCCCCAGGTCGATGGGTCGCCCGGGACCAGGAAGAGGGCGTGGATCCCGCCGACCGACGTCTCCACGGGATCGTACACGGTCATGTCCCGGAGTCCCCGCTGCTCGAGTTCCGCGACCCTGCGCCGCGCCCGCGCGCGCATCTCCTCGAGCGGGCCGAACTGGATCGACTCGGTCGGGCACGCCTTGGCGCATGCCGGCGTGAGACCGGAAGCCTGGCGGTCATGGCAGAACGTGCACTTGAAGGCGCCGCCGGCGCCCGGGAGCGGATCCGGCCGGCGGTCGATCACGCCGAAGGGGCACGCGACCACGCAGTAGCCACAGCCGTTGCAGACGTCGTCCTGGACGAGCACCGAGCCGATCCCGGTCCTCACGATCGAGCCGGTGGGGCACGCCTCCAGGCAGCCCGCGTGCTCGCAGTGCTTGCAGACGTCCGAGAGAAAGAGCCAGCCGGGCTGCTCCTGCTCGAGAAACTTGACGTGACGCCACGTCGAGGCGCCGAGCGCGCCGGTATGATCGTAGGAAGTCCCGGTCCAGGTCGTCGGCTCGGCGGGGAGCTGGTTCCACTCCTTGCACGCCACCTCGCACGCCTTGCAGCCGATGCACACGGTCGGGTCGGTGAAGAACCCGACCGTCACTCCCTCGGCCACGTGTTTGTGACGCGCCTGGTTGGTGCTGGCGGAGCCTTCGCCGATCGCCATTCCGGATGGCGACAGGCTAAACGGTCCGGTTCCGGCCGGCGACCGGGCGTCGCCCACCGGCCGGGCCCGGCAGTGGCCGAGCCCGGCGGCAAAGGCGACCTAGACGGCTCGGCGGCCGGTCATGAGTTGCCAAATGACGAGGATAACGGCAACGAGCAGGAGCAGGTGGATGAGGCTCCCCGCGGTGTGGAACGCGAAGAAACCGAGGAGCCACAGGATCAAGAAAATCACAGCCAGCGTCCACAGCATGCCTAACCTCCTCTGTTGGATCCCGTTCGACCGTCGGTCGCCGGGACTGGAATGAACCTATCGAAGGCAGGCGCGCTGGGATGTCAGAGACGTGACATCACGCCTTTCCCTCCTGGCCGTGACCTCCCGCCTGGGGTCGGACCGCGGAGTCACCGCCCGTCGAAGGCGTCGACCCCGCTACGTCTCCACCGAGCGTTCGCACGAGCCACTCGTCCAGCTCGGCGTCCGGAGGACGGCGGCCGGGGAGGACGGCGCAGACGAGGGCCTTCGACTCGTGGATCGTGACGTTCGGTTCGCCCGACAGCGGGATCAGGTCGTTGACGACGTCGCCCTTGCTCGGCCCCATGGGCCCCCAATGGAACGGCATCGCCACCTGGTGGACGGTGCGATCCCCCAGGCGGATCGGGCGGATGCGCCGCGTCACGAGTGCCCGTGCCTCGATCGCACCGCGCAGGCTCGCGACCGTGATCCAGTCGCCGTTGGCGATCCCGAGCTCGGCCGCCAGCTCGGGCGAGATCTCGGCGAACAGCTCGGGCTGGAGCTCGACCAGGTGGGACAGCGTGCGGCTCATCCCGCCCGCCGTGTGGTGCTCGGTCAGCCGGTAGGTCGTGAGGACGTAGGGGAAGCGGGGATCGCCCGGCTCCGAGAACGGGTTGTCGGTCCGCCGGTACCACCGAGCGGGAGGATTCGTTTGCTCTCCATACAGAAGATTTCTGACTGGCGACTCCAGCGGCTCGAAGTGGCTGGGAAGTGGGCCGTCACGGAGACCTTCGGGGACGAAGATCCAGCCCAGACCGTCCTCGTGCATGACGAAGGGCGCGTCGCCCGGGTGGGCGTCCGTGCCGACCGCGTCGGAGGGAGGCCGGTATCCGGGCGGCTTCTTCACGGGGAAATCGGGCACGTCGTCGCCGGTCCACTCGCCGGCGGCGGGATCCCACCAGACGAGTTTCTTGCGCTCGCTCCAGGGCCGGCCGTCGGGGCGCGCGCTGGCGCGGTTGTAGAGGATCCGCCGGTCGGCCGGCCACGCGTATCCCCAGCCGTGTCCGTAGGGCCCCTTCGGCTCCCGGCGGTGGGCCCGGTTCACGTCGTCCGGCCCGTAGACGCCCGAGTAGATCCAGCACCCGCAGGCGGTCGAACCGTCCTCCGCGAGGTCGTCGAAGCCGGTCACCTGGGCGCCGTGATGCCGGCGGCCGCGGCGGTCGAGCGTCCACAGCGCGCCGGGCGGTTCGCCGTCCGCCCGCGGATGGTTTGAGCCCCGCTTGGGATCCGTGTACCAGCCGTTGATCTCGGCCAGGACCGCGAGCATCCGAGGCTCGCCCTGCTCTTCCTCGGGATACCACCAATCGAGCGCGCGCAGCGGCTCGTCCGCCGGGTCGTCCGACGCCTCGGCCCTGACCTTCAGCCTTAGCGCGAGCTGGTGGAGGAACCACGCCTCGCTCCGGGCGTCCCCGGGAGGCTCGACCGCCTTTTCGCGCCACTGGAGCATGCGCTGAGTCTGGGTGAAGGCGCCCTCCTTCTCGGCGTGGCCGGCGGCGGGCATCAGGAACACCTCGGTCGCGATGTCCTCGGTCGCGAGCTCGCCCCGGCGGACCTCGGGCGAATCGGCGCGCCAGAAGACGGCCGGCTCGATCTCGACCAGGTCGCGGACGACGAGCCATTTCAGCCGTGCCAGCGCGCGTCGCTCGAGCCGGGCGTTCTGGGCCCCGACCGCGGGGTTCTGGCCCATCACGAACAGCCCCTCGACCTTCCCGTCCGCCATCTCCGTCCAGTAGGAGAAGTGGCTGTGGTCGCGGGTCACCCTGGGGAGCCAGCCAAATCCGTGGTCGTTCCCGGGGGTGGCCCGCTCTCCGTAGTAGGCCTTGAGGAGGCTGGTCAGGTACGCCGGAGTGCGGTGCCAAAGGCCCGTCTCCCGACGGTGGTTCCGGAGGTAGCCGGCGAGCGTCGCCTCGCCGCGGCCGGCACGCGGCATCGTGAGATAGCCGGGCAGGATGTCGTAAAGGGTCGGGATGTCGGTCGAGCCCTGGATCGAAGCGTGCCCGCGAAGCGCCAGAATGCCGCCTCCCGGCCGGCCGATGTTGCCGAGCAGAAGCTGAAGGATGGCCGCCGTCCGGATGATCTGGACCCCCTTCGAGTGCTGGGTCCAGCCGACCGCATAGCAGATCGCGCTCGTCCTGTCGGGACCGCTGTTGTCGGTGAGCGCCTTCGCGACCCGATGGAAGAGCTCCGGCGGGACCCCGGCGACCCGCTCCACCATCTCCGGCGTGTAGCGGGCGAAGTGCCGCTTCAGGACCTGGAAGACGCACCGCGGATGCTGGAGGGTCGGGTCTTTTCGCGGGCGGCCGAGGTCGTCCCCTTCGTAGCGCCAGGTGGCGGGGTCGTACGAGCGGGTCTCGGGGTCCCAGCCCGAGAAGAGGCCCTCGGGTAGAGCGCCGCCGGCCGCATCCTCGGTGTCCCGGAAGTCCTCGCGCAGGATGACCGGGGCGTTGGTGTAGTGGACCACGTACTCGCGAAACTCCAGCCCGTTCTCGATCACGTGCCGGACGAGCCCGCCCAGGAACGCGAGATCTCCCCCCGCCCGGATCGGGATCCACAGATCGGCCAGCGCGCTGGTCCTCGAGAAGCGCGGGTCGACGTGGATCACCGTGGCGCCCCGCTCCTTCGCCTTCACGACCCACCGGAAGCCGACCGGATGCGCCTCGGCCATGGAGGATCCCTCGATCAGGATGCAGTCGGCGTTGGCCAGGTCCTGCTGCGCCGTCGTCGCCCCGCCCCGACCGAAGGAGGTGCCCAGACCGGGCACCGTGCTGCTATGTCATATCCGGGCCTGGTTCGAGACGGCCACCATCCCGAGGCCGCCCGTGAAGAGCTTCTTGATGAGGTAGTTCTCCTCGTTGTCGAGGGTCGCGCCGCCGAGGTGGGCGATCCCGGTCGTGTGGTTGACCGGCTCGAGCGGGTCGAGCCCGGCGCGCGAAGCGTCGCGATCGCCGGGCTCGGTGGCGCGCACGGGCTCGCCATGGTCTTCGAGGTCGCCCACCGTGCGGACGAACGTGCGCCTCCTCGTCTCCCACACCAGGTCGGCGATCCGGTCCATCGCCTCGTCGAGGCCGATCGCCGTCCACTCGCTCGCGTACGGAGCCCGGTGGAGGACCTTGGTCAACCGACCCGGGTGGGTCAGGAGCTCGTAGGATGCCGAGCCCTTGGGACAGAGTGTTCCCTGGCTGATCGGGCTCTCCGGATCGCCCTCGATGGCAAGGAGCTCCCCGTCCTTGTGGTAGACGAGCTGCCCGCAGCCGACGCCGCAGTACGGGCAGACCGAGCGCGAGACCTCCGCGCCCTGGGTCCGGGCGCCGATCGCGCGCGTTCGGTCCGACATCGCCTCGGGCCCTGTCCCGTCGGCGCGGTCGCGGATCTGGCGGAGGAGAGGCCAGCGGTCGAGGAGGCGGGGCATGGGTCCTATGTACGACGCCGGTTTTCGCTCGTCCAGTCCCCAACTACCAGCGACCACTCCCCAGTGTCTTCTCGACCACCCCGCGCGCGGTTTCGAAAGCGGCACCCTCGTCCTCGTCCCCACGGTCGACGAGGACCTCGACGAGCGCCCGGTCCGCGCACACGCGAAGCGTTCCCCGCCCGAAGCCGGGAAAATCCCAGCGCGCCTCGCGAACGCCGGGAAGTGACTCGAGGCCTTCGGTGCGCAGCTCGCCTCCGAGCCAGTAGCACTCGACCTGACCGGAGTCGAAGTGCTCGGGCCGGCTCACCCAGAGGCTGACCGAAGTGCCGCCCTCTTTCGCCTCGAGCCAGTCGCAGGATTCGGCCCGCCATGCGCTCTCGTTCTCCGTCTTGTGGAGAAACGCATACATCGGGGCCGCCAGGCTGTCGCCGGCCAGCGCCTCCATCTCGGCCTGAGTGAAGGCGCTGCAGGGGAAGGTGCTCGCCTCTTCCCGCTCGACCCGGGCGAGCTCCCGATCGATGATCGCCTCGGCTTCCTCGATCTGGGCGTCGATCGCTTCCATCCCGCCGCCGGCGGGTTCCGGCTCCTCACCGCCACCGCAGGCCGAAACCAGCACGAACGCGAGCAGCCCGAGCGTCCGGGCTCGAGACGCTGAGGTCGACATCGTCGCAGTATCCTCCTTCCTCGTCCGGTCGCCGCACGGATCCGGTCGGCTAGAGCCGATCGAACACCTTCATGGCCAACTCCTTCGATGCCTCGAGCTCGTCCTTGCCTTCGGCGGTCTCGGCGTCCACCTGGACCATCATCCCGTCGTCGTAGACCTGGATCATGCCACCGGCAGCCTCCTCCGGGAGCCAGACGCCGAAGTCCCCCACATCGGTGATGTGTTGCCAGTTCGACTCGTCGAAATCCTCGCCCAGCTGGCTGCGGGTCGTCTCCACGAACTGGTCGTAGCTCGTGAGTCCCCCGCGGGTGACCAGGATGCTGGCCACGTTGCGTCCGTCCGGCCCCGACCAGGTGCACATGGGAAGCTGCCCCTGGACCTGGGTCATGTCCTGGGGCGCTCCGGGCGCGATGCCGGTCGCGGCCTCGATCTCGGACGCGGTCAGGAGCTCGCATGCCTTGACGCCAGAGAGGTCCTTCATCTCCCTGGCCATCTCGGCGGCCTCATCCTCGCCCATGGAGGCGATCTCCTCGAGGTCCGGCGGCTGGTCGTCTCTGCCGCAGCCGATGAAAACCGCGACGGCGGAAAGCACCAGCAGGGCACATGGGCCACGGCAAGCGTGGTTCATTCTCGATCCTCCTCAGGTCTATGGGTCGGCGAGGCGCCTACTCCGGCGGCCCGCTGTTCGTCGACTTCAACCCTCCCGGAACCTGGATGGCGACGAGGGTCCCGTCCGACACCGGCGTCCCCGGATAGATGCTCTTGGCCGACAGGACCCCGAAGTACGGGATCCGGTGGCTGTGCTTGGCATACTGCTGCTGGTTCGCTTTGACCGTCAGGCGTAGCGACTCCAGCGCCGCCTCGAGCCGTTTGACCTCCTGCTCCAGCTTCTCGACCCGGCCCTGGAGCGGGTTGGCCATGGCCTGGATCGCCTGGGGGCTCGGAGGATTGGCGACGTGGTTGGTCGGCTGCCGCGTCACCTGCCCGCGCGCCATTCCCGGGCTCGCGAAGATGCTCGCGACGAGAGCGAGCAGCGCGAAATGCATCACGCCCATGCGCCCAGATGTCTTCCGGCTCATTTTCGCATCTCCCTTCCGTCTGTGGTGTCGTTCCTGTGAACGTAGTCGCGCCTCAGTTCTGGAGTACGAGCGCCTCACCCTTCGGTGGCTGGAACGATATCCGGTACTTGTCGTCGCCGGACTGCAGGGTCTTGAGGAAGAAGATGCCCTGGCTCTCTCCGTTCTGGAGCGCGGGGACCGGAATGGCAGCGGGAACCGCGAAGCTGCAGTGGGTGGACAGCGGCGGGCCGATGAGCTTCGCAGCGGCCTGCAATTGCTGGATGTACATGAAGGCATAGGGGTTGTCGCTCTTCTGCCACTTGGCGATTTGCTCCTGGATGCTCGCCAATGCCTCCTCACGTGCCTTGTTCTTCTCCACGTTGGTCAGGTTCACGCACTCACCCTTGACCTGGGAGGGTGGAGCCGCGAACCCTCCGACGTTCTTTGCGAGCAGCCACATCGACGTGCCTGGAGTCCAGGTCTTCTCGGTGGAGAGAGATAGGACCGGCAGGATTTGAGGTCCTCCCGGTACCAACATGGATGGA
Source organism: Gemmatimonadota bacterium (assembly GCA_035281565.1). Lineage (GTDB taxonomy): Bacteria > Gemmatimonadota > Gemmatimonadetes > JACCXV01 > JAHWKZ01 > DASRVA01. Next base: position 1,139 of record DATEDS010000321.1, on the reverse strand, counting down.
GCTTGAGACGGATCCGCGCGAAGAGCGGATGGCTTCGGCGGGGTGAAGGCGACTTTCGCGCCGAAGGTCTTCCCCACAGCGTCGTCGTACTTCGTCTGGTTGTTGCTCTCGTTCAACTCGTCGACCGTGTCATCCGGATCGATCGCCGCCGTGAACCGGATGGCATACGGGAGAATCTTTCCGGGAGCGGCGGGGTCCTCCGACTTGACTTCCTGGAACACCATGACGGCGCCGCTCGAGCCCCCCTGGACGTAGCTGTCGGAGCTGACTTTGTAGCTGCCTCCCGGCGCCAGCGGGGGAATCGGCACGTTCGGGAAGTTGGCCCAGTTGTGATCCCCTGCGGCACAATACGCCTCTTCCGGCGGGCTGCCGTCCTGGCACCTGAGCCGAAGCGCGCTCGACGGCGCGTCACCCGGGCCAAGGTTTCTCACGGTCCATTCATGCCGCTTCCAGTGCCACACGATGTTCTGCCCCGGCGTCGAGACCGGCGGGATCTCGGTCACGACGGGCCCTTCCACCACGAGATCCGGCAGCTTGGGGATGCCGCCGGCGTCCAGGACCGCGGCGCGGCCCGTGACGGGCGCGCGACCCCTGACCGGGGGTGCGGACGGCTGCACCCGGACCCGTTGCTTGGAGGTGTCCTGGATCGCGGACCCTCCGGTCTCGGACCAGGCATGGACCGGCGAGGAAAGCCCCGCCGCGATCAGAATGGTCAGTCCCAGAAAACGCCGCATGTTCATGCTTACCTCCTTCAAGGTGACGAAACGCCCACCTGTTCCCGGTACAAGTCAGCTCACCGTCGCCAATCGCATCATGGGCTTCCCGGAATGATTCGCGGTCTAGGCGGGGGTATCAAAAAGCCATCTTGCTCGGCATAGATCTTGGGAGTGCACATGCCAAAATTCCCCAGGATCTTGACACCCGCGACGGAGCCCGGCTCGAGAAGGTTCTCCGCATTCGGGCCGGGCTTGTCGAGCCAGAGCGTGACCTTGTGCATATCGGTGGCGAAGAGCCCCTTGCCGAGGGGGGCGGTGGCGGGCAGGTACGGCTGACCCACGGCGCCCTGCGGCGTCACCGTCGTGACCACGGCAGAAACGGAGGAGCAGTTGTTGGTCTTGGGGAGCGGATTGTCGTTGCGC
>DATEDS010000320.1:0-2794 GCA_035281565.1 Gemmatimonadota bacterium | reverse complement strand
GGTCGTCCTGTTCGACTTCGGGGCCGTCGTGGACGGGTACGTCAGCGACGTCAGCCGAACGGTCGGCTGCGGGCCTCCCGACCCGCGGCTGGCGGACGGCTATGAGCTCGTCCGGCGAGCCCAGCGGGTGGCGATCGACGGGATGCGCGAGGGGCGCACGGGACGCGAGATCGATGCGCTGGCGAGAGGCGTGATCGAGGAGGCCGGACACGGCGAGGCCTTCGTCCATTCGCTGGGTCACGGCATCGGCCTCGAAGTCCACGAGGGTCCGCGTCTGTGGAAGGGCAACGACGAGCCCGTCCCGGCCGGCGCGGTGGTGACGGTGGAACCCGGTATCTATATTCCCGGTCTGGGCGGGATCCGAATCGAAGACGACGTCGCCGTCGGCCGGGAAGGCGCCCGCGCGCTGACCCGCGCCGCGCCCGACGCGCTCGTCGTCCTCTAACCCCTCGGTGGATACGATCGATCCTCCATGGCGAGCACGGCGGACTTTCGCAACGGGATGGTTCTCCGGCTGGATGGAGACCTGTGGCAGATCGTGTATTTCCAGCACGTGAAGCCCGGGAAGGGGGGCGCCTTCGTGCGGACCAAACTCAGGCGCGTGGCCACCGGCCAGGTCGTGGAGCGGACCTTCCGTGCCGGGGAGCGGGTCGATGAGGTACGGCTGGAACGTCGCTCGATGCAGTATCTCTACACGGATGACCACCATGCCTACTTCATGGATCTCGACACCTACGAGCAGCACCCCATCGACGAGAGCCTGCTCGCCGGCCAGAAGGCGTTCCTGAAGGAAAACACGGTCTGCGACGTCCTCGTCCACGACGGCGGCGTGCTCGGGATCGAGCTCCCGAATTTCATCGAGGCGCGCATCGTGGAGACCGACCCCGGGGTACGCGGGGACACCGCCACCGGCGGCACCAAGCCGGCCACCCTCGAGACGGGCGCCGTGGTACAGGTGCCGCTGTTCGTCAACAAGGGCGAGGTCATCCGCGTCGACACCCGCACCAGCGCCTACCTCGAGCGGGTCTCATGAACCCGGACGAGCTGCGTGCCCTCATCCGCCTGGTCGAGGAGAGCGAGATCGACGAGCTGGAGATACGGCGCTGGGGCAGGACCGTGCGGATCGTCAAGAACAGCGGAAACGCGGGGCCGACGGCCCCGGCATTTCCGGCGGTCCCCGGCGGTGGGAACGCTCCGGGCCTCGAGGCCGCCGGGTCGTCCGCTCCTGCGGAGAACGGGAAGCCGACCCATCAGGTGACCTCGCCGATGGTCGGCACTTTCTATCGCGCCCCCGCCCCGGAGGCGCCGCCGTTCGTCGAGGTCGGAGACACCGTGCGCCCCGGGCAGATCCTTTGCATCCTCGAGGCCATGAAGCTCATGAACGAGCTCGAGAGCGAGGTCGGAGGGGTGGTGCGCAAGATCCTCGTCGAGAACGGTCAGCCCGTGGAGTACGGCCAGGTTCTCTTCGAGATCGAAGCGACCTGACGGGCGCGGAGCGGAAATGTTCCGCAAGGTCCTGATCGCCAACCGCGGCGAGATCGCCCTGCGGGTCATCCGTGCGTGCCGGATGCTGGGGCTGAAGTCCGTGGCGGTCCACTCCGAGGCCGACGTGGACGCGCTGCACGTCCGGTTCGCGGACGAGGCCGTCTGCGTGGGTCCGGCCGCCAGCACGCATTCCTACCTGAACATCCCCCGGCTCATCGCGGCGGCGGAAATCACCGGCGCGGACGCGGTCCACCCGGGCTACGGGTTCCTCGCCGAGAGCGCCGAGTTCGCCGAGATCTGCGGCGAGTCGAACCTGGTGTTCATCGGGCCGACGCCCGAGCAGATCCGGCAGATGGGGGACAAGGCCCAGGCACGCCGGCTCATGAGCGAGGCGGGGGTCCCGGTCGTTCCCGGTTCTCCCGGGGCCACCGACGATGTCCGGGTGGCGCGCCGGATCGCCGAGGAGATCGGCTTCCCGGTGCTTGTGAAGGCGGCCGCCGGCGGCGGCGGCAAGGGGATGCGCGTGGCCCGCGACGCCGCCGAGCTGGACCGGGCGTTCCCGCAGGCGCGGCGCGAGGCCGAGGCCGCGTTCGGCGACGGGCGCGTCTACGTCGAGAAGTTCCTGGAGCGACCAAGGCACGTCGAGATCCAGGTGCTGGGCGACGCCCACGGGAAGGTGGTGCACCTCGGGGAGCGGGACTGTTCCGCGCAGCGCCGCCACCAGAAGCTGCTCGAGGAGGCCCCCTCGCCGGCCGTGAACCAGGACCTCCGGCGCCGGATGGGCGAGGCGGCGGTCCGCGGCGCGGAGCGGATCGGGTATCTGGGGGCGGGGACGATGGAGTTCCTGCTCGGGGCGGACGGATCGTTCTACTTCATGGAGATGAACACCCGCATCCAGGTCGAGCATCCCGTCACCGAGCTGGTGACGGGCGAGGACCTGGTGCTGCGCCAGCTCACGCTGGCCGCCGGCGACCCGCTGGACATCTCCCAGGAGGCCGTCGAGTTCCGTGGCCACGCCATCGAGTGCCGCATCAACGCCGAGGATCCCGAACGGAACTTCATGCCCGCCCCGGGGACGATCACGAGCTTCCATCAGCCGGGCGGGCCCGGGGTCCGCGTCGACACGGCGGCCTACCACTCCTACCGGATCCCCCCGCACTACGATTCGCTGATCGCCAAGCTGCTCGCCCATGGGGCCGACCGCGACCAGGCGCTGGCCCGCATGCGGGTCGCGCTCGACGAGTTCGTGATCGAGGGGATCCCGACGACGATCCCGCTCCACCGCCGGCTTATCGACGAGCCCGCCTTC